>JAZFSG010000001.1:0-7570 GCA_036446035.1 Acidimicrobiia bacterium
TGATCCGCTCACTCATGGGCCGCTCGTCGAACCTGCGCACCCGGCTCCGGGGGTGACACAGAGCGTCGGCCGAAGGCCGACACGACCGAGGCGACGTTGGTGCCGAGCAGGCACCTTTAGGAGCCGAGCCACAACGGGGGTCCGAATCCTGCCCCCGGCAGTGCGAGGGGCCCAAGGTCCAAGGCCCAAAGCTCACAGCTCTCTAGTAACCTTTTCGCGACTTCCTCGAGAGGACCCATGCGAGCCATCTGGAAAGGCGCCATCTCGTTCGGCCTGGTGACGATTCCCGTCGGGCTGTACACGGCCACGGACAACAAACGGCCCAAGTTCCGCCAGCTGCGCGACAGCGATCACAGCGCCATCAAGTACAAGCGAGTTGCCGAGAAGGACGGCGTCGAGGTGCCGTACGAGAACATCGTCAAGGGCTACGAGGTCGACAAGGGCCGTTACGTGGTGTTCAGCGACGAGGAGCTCGAGGCCATCGGCAAAGCCATAGCCGGTTCCGTCGAGGTGGTGCAGTTCGTCAAGTCCGCCGAGATCGACCCCATCTACTACCGCAGCTCCTACTACCTGGGACCCGAGAAGTCGGGTCTCAAGGCCTACAAGATCCTGCTCGAGGCGCTATTAGAGAAGGACATGGTGGCGATCGCCAAAGTTGCCATTCGCGAACGCGACTACCTGGCGACGCTGCGGGCCGAGGAAGACGTCATCGTCATGGAAACCATGTTCTGGCCGGACGAGATTCGCGAGCCGGCGTTCGAGGTGCTCGAGGAAGAGGTCGAGGTCACCAAGGAAGAGCAGAAGATGGCCGAGATGATCATCGAGAACCTCACCGGAACCTTCGACCCCTCGGCGTGGAGCGACGAATCGCGTGAAGCCGTCGAAGCGATGGCTCAGAAGAAGCTCGATGGTCAAGAGGTCGTCACGCCTGAGGCAGTGCAACCCACCGGCGTCGTCGATCTGATGGATGCCCTGAAGGCATCCGTTGAGGCGACCAAGGCCAAGCGGGCAGGCTAGGCCGGCGCCTCGATCTCGACGGGCGGCTCGTTGGTGAGGTGGAGCATGTCGACCACTCGGATCGTCACCAACACCAGCACCAGAGTTAGCGCCGTGGCGAAAGCTTGAACGATGGCGAGAAACGTCATGTGTGATTGGTATCGGTTCTGGCCCACGAAGAACTGAAGGGCCGTTTTTCGCGAACCGGCGCCGACCCAGAACCGACCTGAATTGCTGGGGCCAAGGGTCAGCGACTAGTTCAGCGGTGCCGCTCCGAAGGCGACGCTGAAGCGCACGCACCAGATGACGACCGTCGAGTGGACACTCAGGTCCACACCTTCCGGGATGTCGTAGTTCTGGGTCCCGATGTTGCCCTTGAGATCGCCGAGGTCGACGAAGTCCTCGTCGAAGTCGCCGGCAGGGGCGTCAGGGGACGCTGTTGACAGATACACGTTGAGGTCGGGGCCGTTGTCCGTCTCGAAGTCCTCGAATCGCAGCACTCGGCGACCGCCTCCATCGCTCAACACCAAGGCCGAACCGCGCGCCGGGTGGCTGCGGTCGATGAAGGTGCCGGTGAGCATCTCCTCAGGCATGTCGTCGACCATCGGCTCGTCTGCCTCAACGACGGCAGGTGTTACGTCGGCAGCCACCGCCTCGTCCATGTCGTCGGCCAGGTCCTGCGTGATGTCATCGCCCTCGAGACCGGAGACATTGCCAACAGCAAAGTCGGGAAGGGCCTCGTCGACAACGTCGTCGGTGAAGAGGGTGTGGATGCCGAATACGCCGAAGGCGAGCCAGGCACCGAGCGCTATCGCGGCGATTCCCAGCGGCACCGCAAGTTTCCAACGATCCCGCAGGGCAGTGAAGAGGCGTTGCATCCAACCAGGTCAAGAGACAGCGGCCCTACAACCGCTCCGACTCCCAGGTGATGTCTGCCGGCTCGTTATCGGTGAATCCAAGGAACCGCGGCGCCCGCATGCGATCGTGGCGCGTCCATTCCTTGATGCCGACCATGGCGACCAGCGACGGCTCAACCCAGCGAACCCCTTCCGGCAGATCGGGGTCGGGGTGGAACGGAGATACCTCGGTGACCTGTTCGTCGAGGGCGGAACGGATGGCCACCAGCGTCGAGTCGCTGAACCCAGTCCCGACCGAGCCCACCCATTGCAGTGCATCGCCCCTCCACAGACCGACCTGGAGCGAGCCGAATGTCGATGAGCGACCTCCATCGCCGAGAGTGAACCCACCAACGACCACCCTGACCGCGAGGGTGCGAGCGATCTTGCGCCAGCTGTCGGCGCGCCGCCCCGACGTGTAAGCGCTCCCCCGTCTCTTGGCCATCATGCCCTCGAGGCCTCGATCCTCCACTTCGCGCCACAGACTCTCCCCGTCCCCCTCGACAACAGAGCTGACCGCTAGGTGGCCGACCACCTCCAGATGGCGCCGGCGGTCCTCGATGCCTTGCCCTGTGATATCTCCGTCGTCGTAGAGCACGTCGAAGGCAACGAACTCGACCGGGTATTCGTCGAGAGTCGATCCCGCAGAAGGGACACCCGTTCGATGCTGCATCAGCTCGAACCGAGGAATGCCGTCTGCATCCCTAACCACGACCTCGCCGTCGAGCACGCATGGCCGTGGAGCAGAGAAGGCGGCCAATTCCGGGTAGAGAGCAGTCACGTCGCGCCCACTTCTGCTGCGCAGTTCGACACGGCTGCCATCCCAGTAGAGCATCATGCGGAAGCCGTCGACCTTCTCTTCGAACAGCCAGTCGTCGTGGGAGAACGGTTGTGGCCACGGAGTGGCGAGCATCGGCTGGTAGCGAGGAAGGCTCAACCCGCTCCGAGGACCTCCCGGACTAGGCGGTTGACCGTACCACCGTCAAGACCCTCGCGGCCCGACTTCATGATGTGGCCAACGACCATCCCCGCCTGGCCTGGATCGCTGGCGCCGGTGGCGGCTATCGCCTCGGTCACCAGCGCCATGGTTTCGTCCTCGCCGATGGACTTGGGCATCCACCTACCGAGATACTCGACTTCAAAGCTGAGCTTCTCTGCCATCTCGGCACCTCGTTCACCAGCGGCCGCGTACTCGGCGCGGGCTTTGTCCATCTTCTTGGTGTACGACGTAAGGACGGATCGATAAAGAGCGTCGTCAGCCTTGCCCTCGAAGCCGGGCTCGCTCTTGGCGCGGGCGACTTCGGTCTGGATCTGGCGAATGACGTCGCGCCGCCTGGCGTCCTTGGACTTCATGGCGTCGCGCAGCTCGTCGGCAAGCTCTTCGGAGATGCTCATGGCGGCGAGGGTAGTTCGCGAAAAAAACCTTGTGTGCCAACGACATGGCAGCGACGGAATCAATAGGGTGCTGCCGCGTAGGGCGCCCACCGCCTGGGAGATGTGGGGGCTACCAATGGAGGATCAAATGGCAGTGACGGCGGCAGAACCGAAGGATTGGATGGAGTACGCGGCGTGCCGCGACACCGATGCCGAAATGTTCTTCCCCGTCGGAACCACTGGCGTATCTCTCGAGCAGATCAACAGGGCAATCTCTATCTGCACGGTGTGCGCCGCCGCTGACGAATGCCTCAACTTCGCGCTGCACACCAACCAGGAGTTCGGGGTCTGGGGCGGCTATGCCGAAGACGACCGTAGGCGCCTCCGCAAGCGCTGGCTAGCCGAGCGCCGCCGCAAGGCAACAGACAAGGCCACCTCCGCAGCCTGAAAAGGAGAGCCAAGCGCCAGCTTGGCTAGAGCATCCCTCCCCCTCTGGGGGTCGAGCGAAGCGAGACCGGAGGGGGAACGACCTGTTGCGGCTGGCGCCAAGCGAAGCTTGGCTAACTCTCCTGGGCGAAACCGATGCCGGGCTTCTCGGGCGCATCCAGGGCGAAGTAGAGGATCGCACCCACAGCCACGATCGTTCGGGAGCCGCCATGCTCCTCGATGGTCATCATCGCCTGGCCGTCCTTCACTGCCTTTTCGTAGGCGGCGACCAGCCCGTCGGCGTCTTCGACCTGAACCTCGAGCTCCTTGGCATTGGCGATACCGATTCGAACGTGCACTGGTGTTCCCTTCAATTGATGACGAGTTCTGGATGAGTGCGAACCCGCGGTCGCCTCGCGACCACCTGGTCGGCAATAGACCGGAACGCTGCCGCGATGTCCGAGTCGGCGTCAGCGACGACAGCCGGAATGCCATCGTCGGCCGCACGGCCCATCGCGGGAAGAAAAGGAATCTGGCCCAAGAGCGGCACGTCGAGCTCGGTGGCCAGCGCGGCACCTCCGCCGCTTCCGAACAGCTCGTAGCGCTCACCGTCGTTGCCGACGAACCACGACATGTTCTCGATGACGCCGAGCACCTCTTGGTCGACCTTGTCGGCCATGAGGGCGGCCCGCCTCGCGACACGCTGCGCTGTTGGCTGGGGAGTCGTGACGATTATGGACTGGCTGTTGGGAAGGAACTGCGACAGCGAGATCGAAACGTCGCCGGTTCCCGGCGGCAGATCAAGCAGCAGGAAGTCCGGCTCGCCCCACAGCACGTCACCGAGGAACTGCTCCAGGGCCTTGTGGAGCATCGGACCTCTCCAGATGACCGCCTGATCCTCGTCTACGAAGTAGTCCATCGACACAGCTCGCACTCCGTGAGCCTGCGGCGGCAACAGCCCATCCTCAAGGACCCTGGGAACCCCGGACGTCCCGAGCATCTTGGGAATCGAATAGCCCCACACGTCGGCATCGACGACGCCAACTGCGTGACCCGCCTCAGCCAACGCAACGGCAAGGTTGGTCGTCACCGAGCTCTTGCCGACGCCTCCTTTGCCCGAGGCGATAGAGATGACGCGGGCTTTGGACTTGGCAACGCTCCCCCGGATAGCATCAACGGCTGCTCTTCGCTCCGTCGGATCCATGTCGACGAGGGTCACCTCGGCATCGGTAACGCCCGGGATGCTCTCGACGGCCAACGTCACATCGGACAACAACTTCGAACGAAGTGGTGTGTCGGCAACGACCATCCCGACCTCGACAATGGCGGTCGACCCGTCAAGGTCGACCGACCGCACCGCGCCAAGACGCCCGAGGGAGCTATGCATCTCAGGGTCCCTGACAGCAGCGACAGCTTCGTTGATCTCAGTGGTGTTAGCCATGCGCGATGAGCATAGGACGGCGCCGCGAGCGGCCCTCGGGCTAATCCGGGTGCTCGGTACGATGCGATCACTGCAGACGACAAGGAAGGCGACGCCGATGGCGCTACTCGATCTAGCTCAGGTCAAGGCGGTGTACGACACCTATCCCGACCGCATCGCCGCTGCCAGGAAGAGGTTTGGCCGCCCCCTCACACTTGTCGAGAAGATCCTCTACGCCCACCTCGCCGATGCGGATACAGACGAGCTGGAACGCGGCTCCACCTACACCTACTTCACGCCCGACCGCGTCGCCATGCAGGACGCCACGGCGCAGATGGCAATGCTGCAGTTCATGCTGGCCGGCAAGACCGAGACCGCAGTCCCGACGACGATTCACTGCGACCATCTCATCCGGGCTCACGACGGAGCAGCCGAGGACCTCGCCACGGCGCTCGACGAGAACTACGAGGTCTACGAGTTCCTGCGAACGGCGTCTGCGAAGAACGGTGTCGGCTTCTGGAAGCCGGGGGCCGGCATCATCCACCAGGTTGTGCTTGAGAACTACGCCTTCCCCGGCGGGATGATGATCGGCACAGACAGCCACACCCCCAACGCCGGGGGTCTCGGGATGATCGCTATAGGGGTCGGCGGCGCCGACGCCGTCGACGTCATGGCCGGCCTCGGGTGGGGGCTCCGTTACCCCAAGATCATCGGAGTGCACCTCACCGGCGCCCTATCGGGCTGGACGTCGGCCAAGGACGTCATCCTCAAGGTTGCTGAACTGCTGACCGTTAAGGGCGGGACCGGGGCGATCATCGAGTACTTCGGATCGGGGACCCAATCGATCAGCGCAACCGGCAAGGGCTCGATAACCAACATGGGCGCCGAGATCGGTGCCACCACCTCGATCTTCCCCTACGACGATCGGATCGGCGCTTACCTACGCCATACCGAACGCAGCGAGGTCGCCGATCTTGCCGACTCGGTGAAGGAACACCTCACCGCTGACCCCGAGGCCGCTGACGATCCCGGTTCTTACTACGACCAGGTCATCGAAATCGATCTCGACACCCTTGAGCCGCACGTCGTCGGCCCCCATACCCCCGACCTCGCCCGAGCGATATCACAGCTGGGCGGTGATGCCGTCGAGAACGACTACCCGCTCGACATCTCCAACGCTCTCATCGGATCGTGCACGAACTCCTCATACGAGGACATGGGGCGGGCTGCGCACATCGCCACCCAGGGCATCGAACATGGCATCAAGATCCAGACACCGCTCATGGCAACGCCGGGATCCGAGCAGATCAGGGCAACGATCGCCAGGGACGGCCAACTGCGAGCTCTCGAGGAGATCGGCGCCGTCGTGCTCGCCAACGCCTGCGGCCCCTGCATCGGCCAGTGGAAGCGTGATGACATCGTCGAGGGCCAACGCAACTCGATCGTCACTTCCTACAACCGGAACTTCCCTCGGCGCAATGACGGCAACGCCGAGACTCTTGCCTTCATCGCCAGCCCGGAGATCGTCGTCGCTCTCGCCCTCGCCGGCCGCCTCGACTTCAACCCGCTCGTCGACGAGCTTCCCGGCGCCGACGGCCCATTCCGCCTGGAAGCGCCGGAGGCGCCGGAGTTCCCCGAGAACGGCTTCGACCCCGGTGAGTCCGGTTATCTGCCGCCGGTGACGGATACCGACGCCATCGAGGTTGTCGTCGACCCCGGCTCGGAGCGTCTGGCGCTCCTGGAACCGTTCGACCGCTGGGACGGCGAGGACTATGTCAACCTTCCCGTTCTGGTCAAGGCCGAGGGCAAGTGCACAACTGACCACATCTCCCCCGCAGGTCCCTGGCTCCGGTTCCGCGGCCACCTCGACAACATCTCGAACAACATGTTCATCGGCGTTCACAACGCGTTCACAGGGAAGTTCGGCTCCGGGCTCGATGTTCTCGACGGCGACTACAAGGACTACAGCCAGGTAGCTCGCCACTACAAGGCGGAGGGCCTGGGCTGGGTCGCCATCGGTGACGTGAACTACGGAGAGGGATCGTCGCGCGAGCACGCCGCCATGGAGCCGCGGCATCTCGGGGCCAAAGCTGTCATCGCCAGAAGCTTTGCACGCATCGCCGAGACCAACCTGAAGAAGCAAGGCGTGCTGCCTCTGACCTTCGCCGACCCGACCGACTACGACAAGATCGGCGAGAGAGATCGGATCTCGATTCTCGGACTGAGCGAGCTGGCGCCGGGAAGGACCGTGAAGGGCATGATCCGCTACGAGGACGGAACAGCGTCCGACATCGAGCTGACTCACACGTTTGCCGAGGATCAGATTCCGTGGTTCCGCTACGGCAGCGCCCTCAACTACATCGCCGCCAATGGCTAGTGGCGAACGACGAGGACGCTCGCGGCGTTGGTAGAGGGATGATCGAGGCGACGCCAAAACCAAGCCTGCGGCGCCGGCTGT
>JAZFSG010000002.1:0-2951 GCA_036446035.1 Acidimicrobiia bacterium
TTCGTCATTCGTCACTATGGGGTCGAAGGCCTGCAGCACCATGTTCGCGAACACGTCCGCTTAGGCCAGCTGCTGGCAGAGCGGGTGCGGCAGCACCCCAAGCTCGAACTGGCTGCTCCCGCCGACCTCAACCTGGTGTGCTTCACCCACACCGATGGTGACGATGCCAGCAAGGCGATCCTCGACGCCGTCAACGCCTCCGGAGAGGCCTTCCTGAGCCACACCAAGCTCAACGACCGCTACGTAGTGCGGGTCAACGTCGGTCAGACGTACACCGAGCAGAGGCACGTCGACCACCTATGGGAGCTCATCGATTCGGCTTCATAGAAGCCGAATCGAGCCATAGGCCGTAAGCCCCTCGTGGACCGCTTGCGTACTGCTTAGAGCTCAGTGCTTATGGCGGCGGCGCAAGCCGCCTACCGAAGGTAGCTCAGAAGCTCTCTCACCATGAAGGCGGTCGCTCCCCATAGGGTTGCCTCGGAGAACTCGAAGAACCACAGCGGATGCGAGTGGAAGTCACGAAGCTCCCACCGTGACTCGTCAAGCAGTTCTCCGATAGTGGGCTCGAGAACGGCGGCGACCTCATCCTCCTGCAGCACGAACTCGACGGGACGGGTAACACGGGCGACGACCGGCACGATGATCATCTCGGGGCGGCCCGGGGCGACCGGTTTGAGTCCACCTAGCACCGTCACTGACGATGGCGCTATTCCGACCTCCTCCTCGGCCTCGCGGACGGCCGTTGCCACGGGGTCGGTGTCGCCCTCCTCGATTCTGCCTCCCGGGAACACGACGTCGCCGGCGTGGGTGTTCATGTGTTCGGGCCTCACTGTGAGGATCATTCGAACGTCGCCAGACTCGTCCTGGTAGAGAGGTGCCAGCACAGCCGCCAGCATCCCCTCGGGAGAAGGCACCGGAGGAAGGGAGGCCAAGCGGTCCCAGACGTCGCTCACTGCCAAGAGCCTACGGCGGTAGGCTTGCCCCCGATGTCCCTCGCCCTCTCCCCCGCGTCTCGGACTACGTCGCGGTTGGTGCTGCGCCCTTTCAAGCGCCGTGATGCTGACGCCCTCTCCGAGGCCATCCAGGCCTCTCTCCCTGACCTTGTCAAGTGGTTGCCGTGGGCGCACCGCAACTACGACAAGGCCGACGCCATCGGATACATCCGCGAATCGATGATGGCATGGAAGGAAGGACGCGCCTTCGACTTCTCGATTCGGCGTCCCGACGACCTCAAGCGCCATCTCGGCAACATCTCTGTGTGGCCCGCCACCCGCGGCGGCTCCGTTGGCGAGATCGGGTACTGGGTGCGGAGCGACGAAGCCAGCAGGGGAATCTGCACCCAGGCTGTCATCCGGGTGCTGGAGACGGGATTCGAAGAACTCAGATTCCACAAGATCACCCTCCGCATCGCCGTCGACAACATCGGATCGGAGCGAGTGGCCACCAAGATCGGCGCCACCCAGGAGGGAGTCCTGCGCGACGAGCTTCGCATCGGCGGGGTGTGGACAGACCACACGCTGTGGAGCATCCTCGAAGACGAGTACCGAGCGATGCTCCCCGCCTATCGCGACAACGGATGGGTGTAGGCGGAGGCTTCGCCGCCGCCGGCCCTGGGCTGTGGGCTCTGGGCCAGGCGTGACCATCCTCCCCCGCTTGCGGGGAGGTGCCCGCAGGGCGGAGGGGGACGCCAAACAAGCAACGTTGCTGGGTGCACTCCCCACCCCGGCTTCGCCGGTATTCCCCTCAACGCTCGCTTCGCTCGCTGGGAGGAGCCTAGAGGCCAGCCTCTTGCTCAGGGCTCAAAGCTCAAAGCCGCCCAACGCGAAGAAGCGGTCCCCGGAGGGACCGCTTCTTGCCTATGGCTCAGGGCTTCTCCTAGAAGTCGCCCATGCCTTCCATGCCGCCGCCGCCGGGCATCGCCGGTGGCGTGTCGTCCTTCTTCTCGACGATTAGCGCCTCGGTCGTGATCGTCAGCGCAGCGATGGAGGCCGCGTTCTGGATCGTCGAACGAGTTACCTTCGCCGGGTCGATGACGCCGGCCGTGAGCAGGTCTTCGTAGTCGCCGGTCATGGCGTTGAAACCGGAACCGGCCTTGGCGCCCTTAACGCGCTCAACGACGACGCCGCCTTCGAAGCCGGCATTCTCAGCGATCTGACGGATTGGGGCCGACAGGGCCTTCTCGACGATGAGGCGTCCTGCCTTGACGGCGTCGCTGCCGCCCTTCATCGCAGAGACCTTGTCGACTGCACGCAGCAATGCAACGCCGCCGCCGGGCACGATGCCCTCTTCGACCGCGGCGCGGGTCGCCTGGATGGCGTCCTCGATGCGGTGCTTGCGCTCCTTCAGCTCAACCTCGGTAGCAGCGCCAACCTTGATGATGGCAACGCCACCAGCGAGCTTGGCAACGCGCTCCTGAAGCTTCTCGCGGTCCCAGTCGCTGTCGGAGTTCTCGATCTCCTTGCGGATCTGGCTGACGCGGGCCTCGACGTCGGCGTGCTTTCCGGCACCCTCGACCATGGTCGTGTTGTCCTTGGACACGACGACCCTGCGGGCGGTACCCATGAGGTCGATGGTCACGTTCTCCAGCTTGAGGCCGACCTCCTCCGAGATGACAGTCGCACCCGTGAGGATGGCGATGTCCTGGAGCATGGCCTTACGGCGCTCGCCAAAACCGGGCGCCTTGACGGCGACCGAGGCGAAGGTGCCACGGATCTTGTTGACCACGAGCGTGGCGAGGGCTTCACCCTCGACGTCCTCGGCGATCACCATCAGCGGCTTGCCGGATTGCATGACCTTCTCCAGAACCGGGAGGAGGTCGTGCACCGCACCGATCTTGGAGTTGGCGATGAGGATGTACGGCTCCTCGATGACGGCTTCCTGACGGTCGGCGTCTGTGATGAAGTACGGAGATATGTAGCCCTTGTCGAACTGCATACCCTCGGTGAACTCCA
>JAZFSG010000003.1:0-3907 GCA_036446035.1 Acidimicrobiia bacterium
AGGCTGCTCAACTCGATGCTCTTGCCGAAGGCCGGGGTATTCGCCGAAGGCGAGGCGCAGGTCGTCGCCAAAACCATCGCTGCCGACATCCTCGGAGAGACAAGGCCGGTTGGATTCGACGGAAACGGATTCTGCTACGTCGAAGTCGGAGATGGCCTGGCGGCCTACGGCTCGGGCGACTTCTACGCCTACCCCAGTCCCCGAGTCAAGCTCCACTCTCCCAGTGCAGAGAGTCGGCGTGCGAAAGAGGAGTATGAGCAGCTGCTCGACACCTGGTTCGACAGTTGAGCGGATCCTCTTCCCGCAGCGGAACGTGGCCCAGAGAGGTGACATCGGGTGTACGCAGCAACCGTGGATCGTCGACACCCAAGGACGTCAGCTAATCACTTGGCGGGAGGCACCTCGGTACCGCCTAGCGGCTTGTGCTCGTCTTCTTTCGCCATCGGGCCACAATCCCGGGACGTTTCGGGACTTCGAAGCTGTGCCCCTCGAGACAAAGGAACCGCCGACTGCGGCTGCCCCCAGAGCGGCCAACATCAGCGCACCCGCACTCGGGGCAGATTGACGGAATCTGTGGAGTCGAGAACATCGCTTTCCTCCCCTTGATGCTTCTGCCCCAACCGTACCTGCAGCAGCCCGCCAAGATGTATCTAGAAGCTGAGAGCGCCGCAGTCCAGTCCGTAGGCGGCGTTCTCGAGCGGGTCCCCGAATGGGACTTCCGTTCCCGGCTGTTCGTCAATGAGTTCCAGAACGTCGCCGCCGAGCTAGGTGATGATGTCCACCGAATCCGACACGGCTCGCCACAGCCCAAACACCGTTGCACCAACGAGTCCCAGGAAGCCGAGAATCGGAGCTAGCGAAGCGGCCCAGGATTGGGATCTCCAAATGCCCGATGCCCACCACAGCAGCGTTCCGACAGCGACGATCACGACAAAGGTCGAGGCGAGCAACGGAGGATCGCAGTCACAGCCCTGTGTCGAAAAGAGCGAGAAGCCAACGAAGCCGACCGCTGCCAACAGGCCGATGATGGCAGTCCCGACGTACTCGGTCTTGAATAGCCTGTTGGCCGACTCCACCAATGGCATGCGCCGATCCAGCACCTTGAACAACCATTCGATCATCACTCCGTACCCGATGAACAAGGCAACGATCAGCGAGACGAGCAGCGCCCCGTTACCGAGAACGATGAAATCGATGTTGTCGGGATTGAGTACATCGGAGGTGGCGCTGCCGATGGCGAACAACACCACTCCGAAGATGGCTCCCCGCCACTTGCCCGCCCAGCCCAGCCAAGGGCGGAAGGCGGCGTAGAAGACTGCTCCGGCGATTCCCGCGAAGAAGCCAACGAAGATGATCAGTTCGATGGTTCCTGCCAGCGTTACCTCGCCAACGGTGAATCCGGCTTCCGTTCCAGCTCCCTGGGCCCTGTCGGGAGCCGAAGCACCTGCGATCCGCATGAAGAGCCTGGCACCAAGTCCGGCCACAAGGACGCCGCTGATCACACCAGCAACTCCGACCGTCGTGACATGCCGCGCCAGCTGCAGCAGTGTGGAAGGAGGCGCGTCCAACGATTGACGCTCACCCCCTCGAGTGGTCCCCCTGTTCACAGGGGGAGGCTACACGGTGGTTTCGGACGGCGTCTACCTGGTCGTCGCACTTGCCTGTAACGAGAAAGGCCCCCCGGGCGAGGGGGCCTTTCTCTCAGTGCGGAACAACGGGGAACTAGGAGGGAGAGGGGAAGGGTCCTAGCTGCACCCAGTGTCGTTGCCGCCATCTTGTCATCGAAAGCGCAGCCTTCTGCCGGTACGGATGCCTTCGACGATCTGATCCGTTGGTTCCATGTCCAGGTTGCGCCGCCACGCCGCCCGGATGATGTTGGCGTCCAAGCCCTTGTATCTGCGGGCGAGTCGGTTGTACGTAGCCTGTTGAGCCTCGGCCTCAGTCAGAGGACCGTCATTCCACGGTTCTAGATGCGCTCGCTGCAACTTGGCCATCAGCTACTTCCCTTTGTCTCTCTTCTTCCGGTTTGCCTCGGTGTCAGTGCCCTCAGGTTTCGGCGGCTGTCGGTTCCACCCTTGGCTTTCGGGTTGCGATGGTCGACTTCCCAACTCTTGTCGCCGCCCTTGCCATACGAGGGCTTGTACATCTCGTTGCCCTTTTCGTCCCTGCGGTAGAGGTTCGGGTTCTTGCCGCGCACCTTGCTGGCCTTGTCCCAAGCCCACTCTTGATCAGCTTTGTTCACCATGGCAACTCCTAGCTACATCCCATTGAGTTCCCGCAGTTCAAGCAGCGGTAGCAGGAACCGTTGCGGATAGTGATGTGCCCGCAGGTGTCACACAGGGGTGCGTCACCCATCATGTCTCCCAACGCTGCCTGAATCGAAGCCGTCTGCGAAGCGGCCGCCGACGACGCTGGCGCCACCGCGGCTCCGACCGGCTGCGGCTCAGGCTTCTTGATGAGGTTGATGGGCTTGGCGCCGTTGCCGTTGGTGGAAGAGGCGACCCCTTCCGTCGGGACAACCGGATCGGCGTCGACGAAGGCCGCCGCCTGAGTGACCGCTTCCACTGCCACCTCGGCCGCGGCATCCTCGATGTTGAGCTGTACTCCGGCCTCGACCGCAAGGCCCTTGGGTGGGGCGGCCAGCTCGCTATCGGTCGGCGGCACCTGCACCAGATCGTGGCGGCCCAAGTACTCCATGCCAAGGGCACGGAAGATGTAGTCCACCATCGAGTTGGCCATCTTGATGTTGGGATGTCCCTCCACCATGCCGCGGGGTTCGAAGGTCTGGAAGGTGAATGTGTCGACGAACTCCTCGAGAGGAACGCCGTACTGGAGGCCCTTGGAGACGGCGATGGCGAAGCATGACAACACGCCTCGCAGCGTCGCCCCTTCCTTGGCGAGGTCGATGAAGATCTCGCCGATGGTGCCATCGTCGTACTCCCCGGTGCGCAGGAACACCTTGTGGCCACCGACCCGTGCCTCCTGGGTGTAGCCGCGGCGTTTCGACGGCAGGAGGAAGCGGGGGCGGTTGACCCCGACGTAGGCCTGGGTCGGGCTGACGCCTGGGGCGAAGACGCCGCTGACGACGCGGGCTTCGGACTCCAGCGCCTCGGCCAAGCCCTCTTCCTCGCCCTCGTTGTCATTGGCCTCGTCTGCGGTGGCCGACAAAGGCTGGCTCGCCTTGGAGCCATCGCGATACAGCGCCATCGACTTCAGTCCCAGCTCCCAGCTGAGCATGTAGGACTCTTCGATCTCCTCGACCGTCACCTCGTTGGGCATGTTGATGGTCTTGGAGATGGCGCCGGAGATGAAAGGCTGCGCCGCAGCCATCATCCGGATGTGGCCGGAATGGTGGATGAACCGCTGGCCGAGCTTGCCGTTCTTGTTGGCGGTGTCGAACACCGGCAGGTGCTCGTCGACCAGGTGCGGGGCTCCCTCGATGGTCTGGCGACCGCAGATCACGTCGTTGGCCTCGGCCACCTGGACGGGGCTGAAGCCGAGCGATGCCAACAGCTCGAAGTCGAAGCTGGTGTACTGATCCTCGGTGATCCCAAGCGCCGCCATGGCCTCCTCGCCGATGGTGAAGACGTTGAAGGCGTGACGCAGCTCGAAGACGCCGGCCAGCTGGGCCTCGATGTTGGCGATGGCGTCTGCGCTGAAGCCCTTGGCGGCAAGCGACTCCTTGTTGACGTGGGGAGCTTCTGCCAGCGACATGGTGCCGACCACGTAGTCGACGATGTCGAAGATCTGGGCTTCGGTGTAGCCGAGGTGGCGCAGCGCCGGCTCGATCGACTGGTTGGCGATCTTGAAGTAGCCGCCGCCTGCCAGCTTCTTGAACTTGACGAGAGCGAAGTCGGGCTCGACGCCGGTGGTGTCGCAGTCCATCTGCAGGCCGATGGTCCCGGTG
>JAZFSG010000004.1:0-5909 GCA_036446035.1 Acidimicrobiia bacterium
AGTGGAAGTCTGAAGCGTAGGGATCGTCCAGCATCACGTCGGCGTCGTTGGACCTTCCAAGGACAACGCCACCGCGAACAGCGAAACGCAGACCGGCCTGCCCGTCGGAATGTACGACGACGATGTCAGCACCCGCTCGGCGACGACGATCGACCTCGGCCCCAGATCCGACATGCGCCCAGATGGCACGGGCCACCTGCCAGAGGAACAGGTAGAGCATCGCCAAGAAGACGAGCTTGAGGATGTTGAGAAAAAGGGCCGGCACGGTCACACCACCCGGAACGTGCATTCGACGGAGCCGAACACAACGGAGTCGCCATTGGCGATCAGTCTCGGACCGGTGACCGAACTGCCGTTGAGCGTCGTCCCGTTCGATGAACCGATGTCGGCTATCCAGAAGTCGGCATCCTCGCGCCAGATGATGGCGTGGCTTCGGGAAACCTCCTCGGCGTCGAGCCTCACGTCGGAGTCGATGTCGCGGCCGATCAGGATGCGATTGGCGCCCAGCGACAACTCATCACCGGTTGCCTTGAGGGCCAGGTATGCCCATCGCGGCAAAGCACCTTTGACGACGGTGGCCGCGATGTGGGTTGACCCGGGCGACATCTCGGGATCGGCGACGACCTGGACGTGGACGGCGCCTTCGATCCGCCAACCGTTCTGCAGGGCATGCTCGTCGATAATGGCGGCCAGCTCGCCCGTTAGATCCGCGGGGGCCTGTGTCGAGCCGAGATCGTCGGGGTGGATGCGGACTCCGTAGATGTTGGGCACGACAGGTCCCGCCGGTCCCTCCACCACGGAGAGGTCGGCTTCGCGGATTATTCGTTGTGCTAGTTCGGGACCGGAAACGGCGCCGGGGAACAATTTGGAGGCGAACCCCTCGATAAGGCGTTCTAGGCGCCGTTCCAGGCTTCGCGCCAGGTTCATGAAGGCAGCATTGTACGGGGAGGCGCACCGGACTGCGGCCGGTCCCACTGCTACGCTTCCCGCCCCGGGCGAGTGGCGGAATTGGTAGACGCGCAGGATTCAGGATCCTGTGAGCATTACGCTCGTGGGGGTTCAAGTCCCCCCTCGCCCACATGGATATCAGGGCCAGTCGATGCACGCTGCGCAGCTCACACCACCACGGTGTGCGTTAGCGCTGGGCTATGTCGTACTCCCTACCGGTAGTCCGAAAACGTAGGCGTCGACGGGCCGTATGGATGGCGGCGGTTGGGTCTGTCATCGTTCTGCTGGGACTGCTGGCATTCCGGTTCATCGACGATCGCACGCGGATTCGGACGTACCTCGACGCGGCCAGGGAGACCGCCTCCATCTACGAGGGGCTTGCCGTACGCGCCGACGCCCTCATCGCTGGACTCGAGGAGGCGGATCGGCCGGCACTGCTCGGGGTGCTCGAGGAAACGTCCCTCGAGGCTGCAACCGCAGAGAGGCTGCTGCTCGACGTTGCCATTCCCAGCGATGTAGGCGCGGCTGGAGGGTTCTTCACGTCGGCCGTCGCCGCCTGGCGCGAGGGACTCGGCCAGCTGGAGGCCGGCATTGGACTGCTTCTCGAGGATCCGACCGATGTCGACGGCAGCTCCGCACTGAGAACCTCCTTCCTCGACTTCCGGGTGGGGGACCGCGCTTATGACCATTTCGCCATCCTGATCGCAGAGCAAGCTGGAGAGAGGCCTTTCCCTGATGTGGTCTTCGTGACCGCCGATAGGGACCTGCGTTATGACGCGGATCTCGTCGTGTTGCGGCTGGCTTCCATCGCCTCGCTCGTCGCCGACCACGACATCGCCGTGGCCGATGTGCGCTTCGATCCTGAACCGACCGGCGACCGCGAAGGTCGAGCCGTCATCCCGTTCAGTGTCTCGCTCGATATCGAGGTGAGTGTCGTCAATCGAGGCAACGAGCCCGAGATCGACATCCCCGTGCGGCTCCGCCTCATCGGCCGCCTCGGTGACATCATCCACGAAGACGCGCAAGCCATCGGCTCGCTCGAGCCAGGAGCCGCGGCCAACCTGTTGTTCACCGACCTGCCCGTCCAGCCGGGGGAGTTCTACGAGGTCATCCTCTTCGCCGACCTGGATGTCGACGAGGATCAGGAGTCCAACGTGTATTCGGAATCCTTCTACAGAAACGACTCGACATGATCGACACCGTTCCGGTTGTCATCGGCATCGTCGTCTTCTCGGTCGCGATCGGGTGGCTGACGTTCCAGGTGATGAAGTTGCGCCGCATCGTCATGCAGGTTCCCGAGGAGGGCGGGGTCTTTGAGTCTCTGCGGCGGCTGGATCGTGACCTCGGCACCATCGAAGAGACCGTTGTCGAGATAGTCCCGCGCCTTCAGTCGATCGAGAGCCGGCTGCCCCACGCCATCCAGTACACGGCGGTAGTCGCCTTCGACGCCTACGAGGACGTCGGCGGCAGGCTGTCTCGGTGCCTGGCACTTCTCAACCAGTTCGGCACCGGCATCGTCGTCACTTTGCTCGTGAGTAGGAACGAGACCCGTTGGTTCACCAAGGAGGTCGAGGGCGGAGTTGGTGCCGAAGAGTTGTCGCCGGAGGAAGCGGAAGCCATCCGGCGGTCCCTGGGTACGATGCCGCGATGATCGATCCGGGTGTGCTGCGCACAGATTTCGACAAGCTCGTTACCGAATTGGAGCGCCGCGGGCTCACCGTCGACCTCGATTCGCTGGTCGGCCTCGACGACAGTCGGCGACGGCTGCGGACGTCGGCCGAGGAGATGCGCGCCGAGCAGAAGAAGCAGGGCCAGGCCATTGCAACTCTCGAAGGGGTAGCCAAGGAGGAGTCCATCCGTTCGGCGGGCACCCTGGCTGACGACTACAAGGCGGCTCTCGCTGAGGCCGACGATCTCGACCGCCAGTTCCTCGACCAGTGGGTGCGCTTACCCAACTTCGCCCACCCCTCTGTCCCGGCCGGTGACGGGGAGGAAGGCAATGTCGAGATCAGGAAGTGGGGCGACACCGCAGGATTCGACTTCGAGGCCAAAGATCACCTCGACCTGGGCGAGGCGCTCGGCGTCATCGACGTCGAGAGAGCGGCCAAGGTCTCTGGTTCTCGGTTCGCCTACCTGAAGGGGCGGCTGGCCCTCCTCGAGTTCGCCCTGGTGCGCTGGGCCATGGATCGACTGACGCCGCAGGGGTTCACCCCTGTTGTTCCCCCGGTTCTGGTACGCGAGGAGGCGTTGTTCGGCACCGGCTTCTTCCCCGAGGCGCGCGAGCAGGTCTACTCGATTCCCGAGGATGACCTCTTCCTCGCCGGCACCGCCGAGATCCCACTGGCGGCGCTGCACGCCGACGAGATCCTCGACCCTGCCGCGTTGCCAATGCGGTATGTCGGGTTCTCAACGTGTTTTCGCCGCGAGGCCGGTACTTACGGCAAGGACACCAGGGGCATCTTCCGCACCCACCAGTTCGACAAGGTCGAGATGTTCTCGTTCACCTCACCGGAGAACTCCTGGGAGGAGCACGACTTCCTGCTCGCCCAGGAGGAATCTCTCGTCAAGGAACTCGGGCTCCCCTACCGGGTGGTCAATGTCTGTCTCGGCGATCTGGGCGCGGTCGCCGCCAAGAAGTACGACATCGAGGTATGGCTGCCGGGCCAGGCCGCCTATCGGGAGCTGACCTCGTGCTCCAACACGACCGATTACCAGGCGCGGCGGCTCAGGATCCGCTCTCGGACCGACTCCGGCACCGAAACCGCCCACACACTCAACGGGACCGTGGTCACTTCCAGCCGCACCCTCATCGCCATCATGGAGAACCACCAGCAGCCAGACGGCACCATCAAGGTCCCAGACGCTCTCGTCCCGTTCACCGGCTTCGACACCATCGAGTGAGCAGGGTCTTCAAGGACATCGCCGGCCGTTACGACCGGCTCAACACCGTGCTGTCGCTCGGCAGGGACGACGCCTGGAGGCGCTCGGCGATTCGCCATCTACCGCCCGGAACCGTGCTCGATCTTGGCGCAGGCACCGGCGCGGCCAACAAACTGTTTGGTGACCGGCGGGTTATCGCCCTTGATCCCGAGCCAGCGATGTTGGAGCTCAACGATGCAGACGAGACCCTTGTCGGCTTCGGCGAGGCCATCCCTCTCGCCGACGGCTCCGTCGACGGAGTCTTCTCGGCGTTCGTCTTTCGCAATCTGACATCGGTTCCCGAAACGATGGACGAGGTCGCCCGGGTTCTTCGCCCAAGCGGCGTCGCCGCCATCGTTGACCTCGGTCGACCCGAGTCGAGCGTCGTCGCCGCGGTACATCGTGCCGGGACTTCCGTGGTGCTGCCTGCGGCCGGTGCCACGATCGGCGCCCGGTCGGAGTACAGCTATCTTCATCGGTCTCTCGACAAGCACCCACCTCCCGAAGAGTTGCTTGTGCATGACCGTCTGCGGCTGGATTCGACTTGGCGGATGGGCCCGTTGCGTTTCGTGTGGGGCGCAGTGCTGAGGCGAATCTGAATTGGCTACGCTCCAGGGGACCGTGCACGGCGGGGCGCTAGGGGTGCCCTCTTCCCGAAACCCTCTTTAGGCGGGGTCGATGCCTCGCCCGAGGGTGCTCGACCGGCGGGTCAGCGCCAGGCGGGCGGTGTTGAAGGTCGAACTCCTGCGCAGCGGAGCAGCCGTGAACCGGGTCAGGTCCGGAAGGAAGCAGCCCTAAGCGACCCCGCTCTGGGTGCAGCAGGATCATTCGACTGGAGCCGTCGGCCTGGAACGCGCTGCCGATCAGCGCTCGAAGGCGAGGCGCACGGTCCTTAGTGAGCTCCTGGCTGTGGGCCAGAGGCCATAGGCGCTGAGGTCAGTAGGTTGGCGGTTCTGACTCAATGCTCATGGTCTCGAGCGCCGAGCAGCGAAGCTGATCGGCATTAACGCGGAGGAAGTGGGATTCGAACCTATCAAGGAGGGCCGAGCGGAGCTCGGCTCCATCGAACGATAGGTTCAAGGCCGAATAGGACTTGAAACAGAGTGAGCCTTCCGCCGCAGGCGGGCGAGCGCCACGCAGCTGGGGCCTGGCTCTAGGTTCGCCTCGTTCACAACAGCGGAGGGAGTGGGATTCGAACCCACGAGACGGCGTTAACCGCCTACACGCTTTCCAAGCGTGCGCACTCGACCGGACTATGCGATCCCTCCGAGGATGGAGATTGTAGAGATGGAGCGTTCGACGCTCGAAGAGACGATGGAGATGGCCCTCAGCCAAGCGCGAGCGGCCGCGGCGGCAGGCGAGGTTCCGGTCGGCGCCGTCCTTCTTGGCCCCGATGGCGGTGTCGTGGCCGAGGACCACAACCGCACCGAGGGACTGGCTGATGCCACCGCCCACGCCGAGATGCTGGTCATCAGGGCGGCCGCCAAAGCCGCGGGATCGTGGCGCCTCGACGACCACACCCTGGTGGTGACCCTGGAACCATGCCCGATGTGCGCTATGGCCGCGGTGTGGGCTCGGCTTGGGGCGGTTGCTTACGGCGCAGCCGACCCCAAGGCTGGTGGCATGCAGAGTCTGTACAACATCGGCGGCGACAAGCGCCTCAACCACCGGCTGGAGATCATCGACGGAGTCAAGGCGGACGAGGCCGGCTCTTTGCTCTCCGACTTCTTCGAGGCCCGACGCTAGAGCGCTCCCTAACATCCCGCCCGGAGGGATGGCCGAGCGGACGAAGGCGCGGCACTCGAAATGCCGTGAGGCGGTTTCCGTCTCCGTGGGTTCGAATCCCACTCCCTCCGCGGACGCCGAGCCTGAGGGCTCGGCGCTTTGGACTATGAGCCATGAGCCTTGAGCTAGCCAGGTTTCTCCCCCCTTGGGGGGAGTACCGGCGAAGCCGGGGAGGGGGGCTTCCTAGCGGAGCTGCAGAACGGAAGCCCCCTCCGCCTCGCTGCGCTCGGCACCTCCCCTTAGGGGGGAGGAGACGC
>JAZFSG010000005.1:0-12551 GCA_036446035.1 Acidimicrobiia bacterium
TCCGGCGACTGTCTTGCCGTCGAGTGCCTGGCCGGGCGCCACCGCCATCTCGACGGCATATTGGCGCACGTCCTCAACCATCTCTTGGTAGGCGGACCGGCGGTCGGGGGTCACGACGGGAGACAGCAACACGATGACGCCGATGCCGATGATCGCCATCGGCAAGCCGACCTTGGTGATCTCAAAGAAACCGATCGGCTCCATCCCCTCCGCTACGAACAACCCGCTCACCACGAGATTGGTCGCAGTGCCTATGACGGTGACAACACCGCCGAGGATGGCTGCGAAGGAGAGCGGCATCAGGTAGCGCGAGGGAGATCGGCCCCGTGACTCGCTCCACCTCTCTACCTGAGGAATGAGCATCGCAACGATGGGCGTGTTGTTGAGGAAGGCCGAGGCCGTCGTCGTAGGAACGGTGATCCGGGCCAGGGCAACGCGGGTACTGCCATTGCTGCCGAAGACGGATGACACGAATGTCGTCACAGTGCCCGTCTTCTCGACCGCCCCAGCCAGCACATACAGCGCGGCGATCGTTATCGGAGCCGGATTGCTGAAGCCAGAGAAGGCCTCGCCGGGTTCGATGATCTCGGGAACGAGGACCGCAACCAAAGCAGCAAGAAAGGCACCGGCAGGCGGCAGCAGGTCGCGAGTCAGGATCACGACGACGACTGCGACAACCGCAAGGGTGTACCAGGCCTCCCAGCTCACCAGGCCCCCTCGCCCACCTCGAGTGGCTGGCCCCACGGAGGGCCGGGCAGGTCAGCCACGACTATGGGCGGCATCAGAGTCTGTGACCGCATCGGCGCGGCTCCTCTCGAACATCAATCGTACGGGTACTTCCCAATCTCGGCACCAAAGGTCGGTCGGTTGACCGGAGATCCAACAACCGCACCACGCCTTGGCGCTAGTAGCTGTCCCGCCATTGCGCTACATCCGCCAAGGAGACGTTCCCTCCGCAGAGCACGATCACGACATGTTCGCCGAGAACCAACTCCTCGGCCGCGGCGACCGTGCAAGAGGAAGCGGGCTCGGTCAGGATCTTGGTGCGTTCGAGTATGTACTCGAGGGCAGCGATGGCGGCCGCGTCGGAGACGACCGTAACGCCGTCGACGTACTCCTGCGCGGCCGCCAGAGTGAGCTCTGACACCCACGGAGCCGCCAAGGTCTTGGCGATCGACGTCGGTTCGATGGTGACCGGCTTGCCGGCAGCGAGAGCCAGCGACATGGCGTCAGCTCCCTCCGTCTCGACTCCCCAGACACGCGCTTGAGGGAGCAGGCCCTTGACGGCAGCTGCGACGCCTGCGATGAACCCGCCTCCCCCGATGCTGACAACGACATCGGTGGCGTCGGGGGCGTCCGCGACGATCTCGAGACCGACGGAGCCGTTGCCATGAATCATGTCGAGGTTGTCGAACGGATGAACGGCGGCCAGGCCATCAGCCGACAGCTCGTCAACTCGGTCGATGGCTTGAGACATCGACCGTGTCAACTCGATGTTGGCTCCGTACCCGCGAGTGGCGTCGACATAGTTCGAGGGCGTTCCCTCAGGCATCACGACGGTGGTGGCTACGCCAAGCTGCTGGCCGGCGTAAGCAAGACCCTGTGCGAAGTTGCCCCCACTGAATCCGACCACGCCACGGGCTCGCTGGTCGTCGCTGAGGCCCAGGAGCTGATTGATCGCCCCTCTTGGTTTGAAGGAGCCGGTTCGCTGGAAGGCCTCGACCTTGAGAGACACCCGCGTTCCGAGCCTCTCGCTCAGCGAACGGCTGCCGAGCATCGGGGTCCTGACCACGTATGGCTGGATTCGCTCGGATGCGGTTCGGATGGCGGCGAGATCGATCATCCGCCCGAGATGTACCGCTCCAGCTGCTCAATGATGAATTCGCGCTCGCTGATGGCCGCCTTGACAACATCACCCACAGAGATGACCCCAACCACCTCGTCGCCATCGACGACGGGCAGGTGACGAACGCGCTTATCGGTCATCAGGGCCATGCACTCTTCGGTCAACATGTCGGGAGAGACCACCGAGACGCGCGCGGTCATGATGTCAGCAACGGGCGTGTCCCTCGAGGAGCGGTCCAGGAGAATGACCTTGCGGGCGTAATCCCTCTCGGAGAGGATGCCGACCAGGCGTCCCTCATCCATGACCAGCACCGCCCCGGTGCCCTTGCTCGCCATGAGCTCGAGGGCTGAATAGACCGTGTCGTTTGGAGAGACCGACCAAACCTCGGAACCCTTGTCAGCCAGAATGTGGGCGACGGTCTTCATGCGCCAGACAATAACAAGTGCCTGTTGTCAGCGCTTGATACCGGCCTCTTGCAGCACAGAAGCGGAGACACCCGCCTCACGCCAGGCCCCCCGAGAAATGCCCTTGCGCTCCGAGTAGGGGCGGGCGTGCCGAATGAACTGCCGCTCCAGCGCCGATTGATCAGCCTTGGTACGCAGCGCGGATAGCTGCTTTTCCAGGTCGAGACGCTTCTGAACCAATTCAACGCGACGCAAGGAATTGCTCTCGGATCGAATGGCGCGCCGGGTGGCCTCAAGCCTCTTCTGCACGCTGGCTTCGGTCACTGGGCGACCACGTTTCCGAGCCCCCAATGAATCCAAATAGGCGGCAATGGCACGCGCTTCTTTGCGGCCTTGCGCCAATGCGTCCTTGTGCTCTTGAGACATCGCCATACAACCACCTTTGTTGGATAGCCGCGACGCTAGCGGCTCGAGACTTGCTCCGATACAGGGCGCAGCTTGCGTGCGAATAGGAAGCCAATACCGAGGACGACAGCCGCCGCTAGGAATGTCTCCGCCAGCGCAGTCGCCGTAAGTTCGGCCTGCGAAGTCGCAACCGCGTCTGCGTAGCTCGGGTCGTCGAGAGGTGGCAGCACGATGGATTCTCGCAGCTCGTTGTATCGCCGCAAGGCCCACGCCGTCAGGCCGCTGAGGCCGACGCTGAGGCCGATGAGCCTCGCCACTATCACGAGTCCCGCCGCCGACCCGCGCTGATCGTCTGGGGCGGCATCAACGACAGCGGCGTTAGTGGGAGCCGTAACCAGTCCGAATCCAATGCCGAGAACGGCGAGTTGCCATGCCATGACACCAAAGGAGACCTCGGGGTTCCAGAACACACCCATCAACACGAATGCCCCAGCTGCGACGGCCAAACCAACGAGGGTCACAAGGCGGTATCCGGAGTGTTCTGACCTCCTGCCTCCGATGTACGCGAACACGGCCATGGAGGCGGTGAGGGCCGAGAGCACCCAACCGCTCGTCAGAGCGGCACTCGTTACGTCTGTCTCGAGCACGTTGACGAAGAAGGGAACATCGACCATAGCGATGATCAACCCTGCCCCGACCAGGAAGTTCACTGCAACTGCGGGCGCGAAATCAGGTTGCCGGAACAGGCCGAGGTCGACCGTCGGATAGGTGGTGCGTCGCTCGATGACGACGAAGACGAAGGCGGCGAGAGCTGCCAGGACGAGCAGCGGGACAACCGGCAGCCTGGTCTGGGCGGTGAGATCGCCGAGGCCCGTTACGGACTGAATGTCACTCGACTCCAGCAACGCAACGTTGAGAGCAACGAGTGCCACCGTCAGGCTCATGGCGCCAGCCCAATCCATACGCCCGACCGCCGTCGGCCGATCGAGGTCGCGGAGCACGATCCAGGCCGCGACGATGCCGGCAACCGCCAGCGGGATGTTCAGATAGAACTGCCATCTCCAATCCAAGAAGCGCACCAGGAAGGCACCGAACAGCGGTCCCCACACCCAGCCCAGCGTGTCGACGGCACCGAGAACACCGAGCGCCCTCCCTCGCCGGCGCTGTCGATACACATCGCCAACGACCGCAAGGCCGACAGGAACCAGAGCACCGCCGCCGACCGCCGTTATCACCCTGCCAAAGATGAGCACCGAGTACTGGTCGGTCAGGGCGATCAGCAGTGAACCCACCGCGAAGAGGGATAGGGCAGCCACATAGACGCGTCGGCGTCCCAGCAGGTCGCTCGCCCTCCCAGCGAACGGCATCACCGCGACGTAGGCGATGAGATAGCTGTCGACGATCCAGGCGGCATCGTCTACGCCGTCTGGAAGCGCGATCTCGAAGTCGGAGACCATCTGGCGAAGCATCGTTGTCACGACAGTGAGATCGTCGGCAGCGACAAAGACACCGAACGCAACGACGGCGAGAACTAGGCCCGGCCGAGGATTCCTCACAACTCCGGAGGTTCGATCGTCACGGGCTTGTCGAATTCGCTGAATTCGATCGTCCACTCGCTGACGCCTTCGGTTCCCGCGACATCGAAAGACAACTCGACTATCTGCAGTGATTCCGCGTCAATGAACAGATCGACATCTAGCTCGCCCTCGGCGACCAGGCCTGCCGTCAGCACCCTCACAGTCGGGCCACCGACCTCACCCTGTATGTGATAGCGGTCCCCGAATTCGATGAGAGTGGCATCGAGCTGGCGCACTGTCGCTCCAACGCCCTCATCCGGGTCGAACAACACCAAGGGATCGAAGCCGGTCCCGAACGGGAGGAGCGCCCAGTCGCCGCTAACAGGATTGGTGATCCAGCGATCGGCGCCGACCGAGATCGCTCCTAGCTGAGTTGACAATCCGAATGCGGTGACATCAACCACGGCCTGGAACGACCCAGGAGCGGAGTACTGGCCATCTGCTGAGGTGGCCGCCAGGGTTCCATCGTCGTCGAAGAAGGCCGGGACACCGTCAACCATGATCGAAAAGCGGACGCTGGTCAGAGAATCGAACTGGCTTCCAGCCGTCGCCAACGCCTCTTTGAGCGGAAGCTCCGCTGCACTCGACCCTCCGCAGGCCACGACGACCAAGGCAAGGGCGAGTGGAACGCGCAGCATCGCTCAGCTCAGACCGTGTCGAAGTAGCTGGCGAGCTCGGCCGCCATCGCTTCCATCGAGTCAAAGACGAAGAGAACCTGGTTCTGCTCGTTGACGGCCTTGTCGCGGGTCAAGACGTTGTCGATGGTGAACTCGCGGCGCTCGGTGACTCCGGTTGCGGCCTTTTCCATCTCGTCGCCGCCGGACATGAGCCCGGTCCCGAAGATCTTGATCTGGGAACCCTCGCGGATGAGCCCGAATTCGGCACTGAACCAGGCAAGTCGCTTGATGTTCTCGCGCTGCTCCTCCTGCGTCGCCCGCAGATAGGCCGGAGCGAACATCTCCTGAATCTTGGCGTACTCGGGCAGAACCATGAAGGGCAGGTGTCCGAAGACGTCGTGGAACATGTCGGGCTCTGGCGTCCAATCGAGTTCTTCCCACGACCGCATGTAGTCGGTTACGAGAAAGTGTTTCTGGTCGAATTGCCGGTACCACTCGGTCGAGTCGGTGTAGCGGGTGGTAGTCCGAACGACCTCCCAACCGGTCGGCGGTGTGATCTTTGCATTGAGATCATCGACCGTCGGCACCTCCTGCGGGGAGAGATCAAGGATGGAGAAGCCTTCGAGGTACTCGGCGCAGGCATAGCGTTCCACCCGAGGTATCTGGCGTCTGTACAGCTCGGCCCAGGTCTTGTGCTGCTCTGGTGTGAACTCTTCCATGGCAACCTCCGGTGGTCGACACGGGGCTTGCCCAGCCCCCCAGCGCTGCCACGATATCAGCCGTTCTGCCTAGAGCGCTCCTCGTGCTTTCATGGGTGCCATGACGGGCAGACACCAGGACCGCGGCGGACGCCGCCTCACCGCATCAGTCACCGACTTCGATGTAGCGCGCCAGCGCGCCCTTCTCGTCGGGGCTGTCCTCAAGAGCGGCGACATCGCGGCCGCTGAAGCCAGCCTCGAAGAGCTAGCGCTACTCGTCGACACGGCGGGTTCGGATCCCGTCGAATTGGACCTCCAGCGACGTCCCCGCTTCGACCCGGCGACCCTGGTGGGTAAAGGAAAGACGGAGGAGTTGGCCAGCCTCGTGAAGGCGCTCGACATCGACGTGGCCGTCTTCGACCACGAGCTCTCGCCTAGCCAGCAGCGCAACCTGCAGGAGGCCCTCGGCGTCGACGTTGTCGACCGCGAGGCGGTCATCCTCGACATCTTCGCCCAACGCGCCTCGAGTAGAGCCGGCATGCTCCAGGTGGAGCTGGCCCTGCTCCACTACCGCCTGCCACGACTTCGGGGCAAAGGAATCGAATTGAGCCGTCTCGGCGGCGGCATAGGGACCCGCGGGCCGGGCGAAACCAAGCTGGAGACGGACAGGCGGCGAATCACAGAACGGATCCGTGCCCTCGAGAAGGAGCTGGAGCACCTGAGCACCGTTAGAGCAACCCAGCGCAAGGCCAGGGAACGCGCTACGGCTCCCGAGCTGGCACTCGTCGGATACACCAACGCCGGCAAGTCCACCCTGCTCAATCAGCTGACCGACGCCGGCGTCCTCACCGAGGATCGGCTCTTCTCGACCCTCGACTCGACGGTGAGGCGCTTCGACCTGCCGGGAGGACAGGAGGTGCTGCTCGCCGACACGGTCGGATTCGTGCAGAGGCTCCCCCACCACCTCGTCGAGGCGTTTCGGTCGACGCTCGATGAGGCCGTCCACGCCGACCTGCTCGTCCATCTGGTCGATGGCTCGACGGCACAGGCAGAGCAACAGATCGAGGCAGTTCGTCAGGTCCTCGCAGAGATAGGTGCCGGCGAGATCCCCGAGCTCCTGGTGCTCAACAAGGGCGATATAGCCGAGGCAGAGGTCTACAACCGGCTTCGCCTGCTGCACCCCGAGGCAGTACCGATCTCGGCGCTCAGCGGGGACGGAATGGAGGGACTCTTCGAGGCGGTCGTGAAGAAGTTGGCAGAAGCGACCACTGAGATCGAGCTCTTCGTGCCATACGCCCGCGGGGACGCTATGGCCGCCCTGCATCGGCGCGGCGAGGTGCTAAGCGAGACCCACAACGACGACGGGACGGTGGTCAGAGTGCGCCTCCCCCACGATGTCGTAGAGGAGTTCGCCGACCTCCAGCGAGGCTGAATTACCTCAACCTGCCAGGTCGATAGCCCGATATCCCAGGGATGCAAGGGACTCGCGGGAGCGTTGCTCCTGTACAACCTGAGCGGATCTTCGTCCGCTTGACCCTCTGGGCCGGCCTGATCGGCGGCCCATGGTTCATCGTCCTTGGCCCACTCAGCGGTGAGAGCGGTTACATGACCCTTTCCGGGTCGTGCTTCCTGATCGCGCTCCTCGCGTGGCGCCAGCTGGCGACGAACCGCCCACGCCCCGGACTCATCGCCACTGCCGCCGCCACCCTCATGGTGTTGCAGCTTCCGTTCTTCCCCGAAGCCGAAGCAGTTGCGCAGACCATTCCGTTTGGCGTCGCCGGGTTCGGAGTCATCGCCAGCCCCTTCGTCCGAAAGAGAGCCTTCCCCTTCTATGCCGCGTACATGGGTGCCATGTACATGACTCAGCTGTATTGGACACCGGTTCGGGTCAATACGGTCGTCAGCCTTGGCTTCGAGGTTGCCCTGTTCACGCTGATCTCAGTGGCTCTCCGCTTCATCTCGGGAGCCTCGGAGAAGAACAACCTGCGCTACCGCCACCTCTTCGAACGAGTGCCGACATCGATCTGGCTGGAGGACTTCTCAGAGGTCGCCGCCGTCATGAACGATTGGAAACGGGCCGGAGTGCGCGACGTCGAGGCCTTCCTGGCGGAGAACCCTGTCGAGTTCGATCGGGCGATCTCCAAGATCAGGGTGACCGACGTCAACCCCGCCACCGTCCGGCTGATAAACGCCGCAGACCGCTCCAGCGTCCTCGGAACCCTCGACCCTCGCACCATCATCGAAGACACGCGCACCTCGTTCACGGCCGTTCTCGCGGCGATCTGGAACGACCAGGACACCGTCAAGGCCGACGTCGTGGGAACCACGATCGACGGCAGACCGCTAGAAGCGGTATTGCGGATGCTGGCGCCGCGCGACGAGATGGGTCGGCTGCAACTAGAGGATGTGGTCGTATCGATGGCCGATGTCACCGACCTCAAGGCGACCCAGCGCCAGCTGGAACGCGCCAAGACCGCGGCGGAGGCGGCATCGATCACCAAGTCGGAGTTCCTCGCCAACATGAGCCATGAGATTCGCACCCCGATGAACGCCATTCTTGGCATGACGGAACTGGCACTGGTCACGGGCATGACGCCAGAGCAGCGTGAGTATCTCGGCATGACGAAGTCCTCAGTCGACGCACTGCTCACCCTCGTCAACGACATCCTTGACTTCTCAAAGATCGAGGCCGGCAAGATGCAACTCGACAACGTCGCCTTCAGCGTGCGCGACAGCGTCGGCGACACCATCCGCACTCTGGCAGTGAAGGCCGCCGAGAAGGGGCTGGCGCTGACTCACGAGATCGTTGGAGACATTCCGGAGGGGTTGCAGGGCGACCCCGGCCGCCTTCGCCAGATACTCATCAACCTCGTCGGGAACGCGTTGAAGTTCACCCACGTCGGCGGCGTTGCCGTCGCCGTCACCGCTGATGACATAGGCAGCGACGAGACCATGCTCCATTTCTCGGTTGCAGACACCGGAATCGGGATTCCGGGCGATCAACAGGAGGCCATCTTCGACACGTTCGCCCAGGCGGACGGATCTACCACTCGTCGCTACGGTGGGACCGGGCTCGGATTGTCCATCACCGCACAACTCGTTGAGATGATGGGTGGCCGTACCTGGGTGGAGAGCGAGGTAGGGGCTGGAAGCACCTTTCACTTCACAGCGCGTTTCGGGATAGTCGACGACTCCACCGTTTCCGTGGCGACAACAGACCTCTCCCGAACGAAGGTGCTAACTGTTGCCGACCGCAGCCGACAGCGCGCCCTCGTCGAGATGTTGCGTCAGGGAGGCATGCATCCCATCTCAGTACATTCTGCTGCTGATGCTTTGGAGCTGCTCGACGATCTAAACGAGACCGAGCAACCCGATCTCATCGTGGCCGAAGTGGATAACTCCTCGGGTGTCTCGTCGCGGCTCATCGATGCAGGGCTCCCCATCATCATGCTGGCGGATCTCGGTAGACGCGGCGACGCCGGCCGCTTCCACAAGATGGGGGTAGCTGCATACTTGACGAATCCAGTGTCACACTCGGATCTCCTCGACACCATCCGAACCGCGGTGGCGGGCACCGCCGGAGGTGCGCTGATCACTCGCCACTGGCTCCGCGAGCACCGCAAACGCTTTCGGGTCCTCGTTGCCGACGACAGCCCGACCAACCGCATGCTGGCGAAGCGCCTCCTCGAGAACGGAGGTCACGAGGTCACTTCCGTCGATGACGGCTCTCAGGCCGTCGAGGCACTCGAAAGCAACCGCTTCGACGTTGTGCTGATGGACGTCCAGATGCCCGTGATGGATGGCTTCGAAGCAACCGCGGAGATCCGCCAGCGTGAAAGCGGGACGGGCGAACACATCCCCATCATCGCGTTGACGGCGCATGCCATGGATGGTGATCGGCAGCGATGTCTCGACGCCGGCATGGACGCCTATGTTTCTAAGCCCTTCCGGAGTGCCGAACTGTTTGCCACTATCGAGCAGCTAGTCGTCGTAGCCGGAGAGGGTCCGCGAGTGGCCATCATCGACCACGACGACTACGAAGATTCGGGCCCCGCCATCGATCGTCGTGAGTTGATGGAATCCGTGGGTGGCATGCCTGACCTTCTCCGCGAGATCGTGAACCTGGTCATCGAAGAGATCCCGCCGATCGCAGCAGAGATTCCACCGGCCATCGACAGCGCTGACCTCGAAGTCGTCGCCCGTCGCGCCCACCGCATCAAGGGCAGTGTCGGCAGCGTCGCCGCCAGGAGGGCCTACCTCGCGGCGAGCAACCTCGAACAATGTGCAGACGCCGAAGACTTCGCCGCGGTGGCTGTGGCGTGGGACACCCTGAGTCGTGAGCTCAAATTCATGGATGCCGAGCTCGACGAACTGCTCGCACCACCCGTCCTCTACGAATAGCGCCGCAGCTCTCTTCTGGCCACCGACCGCTTATGCACCTCGTCCGGCCCGTCAGCAATGCGCAGCGTTCTGGCGTGGGCATAGAGCGCAGCCAATGGTGTGTCATCGGAGACGCCGGCACCACCATGGGCCTGTATCGACTTGTCGATGACCCATGTTGCCATCTCGGGGGCGGCAACTTTGATTGCCGAGATCTCGATCCGGGCTCCCTTGCTACCAACGGTGTCCATAAGCCATGCCGTCTTCAGGACCAGCAAACGCACCTGCTCGATCCTGACACGAGACTCGGCTATCCAGTCCTGAACAACACCCTGATCCGCTATGGGGCCTCCGAACGCCTCCCGAGCGAGCACCCGTGTGCACATCAGGTCGAACGCCCGCTCTGCCATACCGATGAGCCGCATGCAGTGGTGAATCCGCCCGGGACCCAGCCGCGCCTGAGCGATGGCGAAACCGCCACCTTGTTCCCCGAGCAGGTTGTCAACCGGTACTCGCACGTCGGTGAACGAGAGCTCTGGGTGGCCGCCCCTCTCGTGATAGCCGAACACCGGGACCCGTCTCACCACCTCGACCCCCGGCGTGTCGAGCGGAACCAGGATCATCGACTGCCTGTGGTAGGTGTCGGCGTCGGGATCCGTCACTCCCATCACGATGGCGATCTTGCAGCGGGGTGAAGCAGCGCCGCTCGACCACCACTTGCGTCCGTTGATCACGTATTCGTCCCCATCGCGCTCAATGCTGGTTCGTATGTTGCGGGCATCCGAAGAGGCAACGTCGGGCTCTGTCATCGAAAAGCACGACCTGATCTCTGCGTCAAGCAGCGGTTGCAGCCACTGTTCCTGCTGGAGTGGCGTGCCGAACTCGGCGAGGATCTCCATGTTCCCGGTATCGGGCGCGGCACAGTTGAGGGCCTCGGGGGCCAGCCATGGACTGCGGCCGGTGATCTCGGCGAGTGGCGCGTATCCGAGGTTGCTCAGCCCAGCGCCCCGCTCTCCAGGCAGGAAGAGGTTCCACAGGCCGCGACCTCTCGCCCCAGTCTTCAGGTCCTCGAGAACGGGCGGATGAAAGTCGGGGTCGCCTGCGTCTTCCATCTGCCGGGCATAGAGGGCCTCAGCCGGATAGACGAACTCGGACATGAATGTCTCGAGCCGATCGATCAGCTCGAGGATGGCTGGCGAGTGTTGAAAATCCATCAGCTCATACTTCCACAACTGTCCGCACATCGTCGCCCCAGGAGGCCAATCGATCCAGCGTTTCGTTGATGGTTGCCGCTCCCAGGGGAATCGTTCGCGAGATCAGGGAGTCAATGTCTAGCGAGCCAGCTTCGGCCAGGGCCAGCAGCTGCGGAATCTCCGAGGCCAGGTGGTCACTGCTGCCGATGAGCTGTCTCTCTCCGATGACGAGATCCGCGTACGGCCCCACCGCCAATGATTCGGCGGTGAGCCCGACCGCGACCGCTCTCCCCATCGGCGCCAGAACGTCGAGGGCGCTTCGCATCACTGCAGCGGATCCAACCAGATCGAGGGCGATGTCTGCCCCTTCCTCGACGACATCTCTGATCGCTGTCGCCGGGTCCTGCCCCGGATCCACCGCGATAGCTCCAAAGGACTCGGCGAGACGACGCTTGGAAGGATTCGGATCGACCGCAACTACACGGCCACCTATGGAGCCTGCAAGCTGAACGGCAGATTGGCCGAGGCCGCCGGCTCCGAACACCACGACGGTCGAATCTTCGGCGATGCGTCCGACCGTCAACGCGTGGAAGACCGTCGCGGTCGAACACATCATCACGGCGGCAGCTGCGGTGCTCACTGCGTCGGGAATCTCGAAGGCGTTGCGGGCCGGGACGACGATGGTGTCGGCGAAGCCGCCGTCCAGCTCCTTGCCAAGCATCTGCCCTGTCTCGCAGAACTGCTCGAAACCGCTTGCGCAGTGCCCACATTCTCCGCAGGACACGAGATAGTGAAGGCAGACCCGAGTGCCTACTTCAAGGGCTACTCCAGCGCCCGCCGCCGCGATGGTTCCGGCGATCTCGTGACCAAGAGTGCGAGGTAGCGAGCGCAGAGCAGGGAAACCTGATCGATAGTGCAGGTCGGACCTACACACCCCGGCAGCCTCAATGCGCACAGCGACCTCGCCACTCGCTGGCTCTTGGACCGTCAGCTCGATGTCTTCTAGGGGGGCACCCGGCGTGACCAGCTGGACTGCGCGCATAACCGACACGCTAGGGCGCCGCCCCGACCTCGAATCAATTCATCAATGAAAACCTCCTGGAGGCCGATGCCATAGGCGGAGGTTCTCTGGACCACGAAGCTTTCGAATTGGAGCTGAAGCGCGCAAAGGTCGAGCGCGACGCTGCGCAAGCGCTTGCGGCAGCGAGCTCTGACCTGGTCGCGCACGTCAGCCATGACATGCGGGCGCCGCTCAACGGCATCCTCGGCATGGCCCAGTTGCTACTTGAAGGGGAGCTCGACGCAGAGCAGCGAGAGTTCGCCGAGCTCATCAACAGCTCGGGAGAAGCCCTGCTGACTCTCATCAACGACCTCCTCGACCACTCCAAGATCGAGGCAGGCAAGCTGTCGATCGACAGCGTCGCCTTCGAT
>JAZFSG010000006.1:0-14184 GCA_036446035.1 Acidimicrobiia bacterium
CCCCCTTTACATCGGCGCCGCACTCTTGATCGTTGTGGCCATCGTCGCTTTGGCGCTGACGCGGGGCGGCGGAACTGAGGTCGCCGCTACCACCACACAGCCCGCCCCGCCACCAACCACGACCACGTCCACGACCACGACGATCGCCACGACCACGACCACGATCGCCACGCTGGCCTTCGCCGGCGATGGCACCGTGCCCGAGATCGACGCACTCGTCGAGAGCCTCTATCGCAGCATCGATGAGCAAGGGTCGCCACCACCGCTGCCCGACGGTCTGGCCCAGCATCTCAGTGCCGCCGCCACCCCGCCGCTCCAGATCCGAACAACAACCATCGCCGCCGACCTCAAGGAAGGTCGGCGGGTCGCGGTGGTCCGCGCCGGAGAGGACTCCATCCTCATGGCAGACGAGACGACAGGCTGGAAGATCGTCGGCGCCGACCTTCCAAGCGTCGGCCTGGAGCCGTGGTTCGGGCCTGCCCTACGAACCATCTTGATCGTTGGTAGCGACGCCCGCTGGAACGAGGTGGTCGACCGCTCTCGCAGCGACAGCCTGCACATCATCACAGCAACAGCAGATGGTGCGGGCTCCATCGTTGGCATCCCCCGCGACAGTTGGGTCACGACCCCGAGCGGTGGCAACGGCAAGATCACCAACATCCTCGCCAACCACGGCATCGACGGTACCTTTGAAACGGTGATGGCCGTCTCCGACACCGAGATCGAGGGCTGGATCCTCACCGGATTCTTGGGGTTCGACATCATGGCCGAGGCCTTCGGCCCCTTCGAGATCGACCTCCCCCAGCGCATCCCCAAGAGCAGCGGCTTCCCCGGCTTCCCCTCCGGTCCGCAGGTGGTCGAGCCCGCAGACCAGCTACTGCTCCTAGCCAGGATCAGAAAGACCCTCCCTAGTGGTGACTTCGATCGTTCGTTCAACCACGGGGTGATCATGCAGGGCGCCCTGCGTGAGGTGCAGCGCCGCGGCTTCGAGGGACTTCCCGAGCTCATGCGGATTCTCGACGACACGGCCCACTCCTCCTTCACCGTCGGAGAGTTGCTCAACCTTGGGGCAACGGCTTTGTTGCTGAATCCCGACAAGGTCACCAACGTGGTGGTCCCAGGCTCGGTCGGATCCACATCGGGAGGCGCCAGCATCGTCAGAATCGGCAGCGAGGCGGAGGCCGTCTTCGCCGACCAGGCAGACGACGGCCTGCTCAACGACTCAGCCGGCTAGCTCAATCGTTCTCGGCTTGGACTTGATGCCGGAGACAGCGACGAACCCGGCGACAGACAGGATCGCGATCCACAGCAGCGCCTCCCCGCGGAGGGCAACGGTCCCGAACAGTAACTGGCCGAGTGGCGTGTAAACGACTACGAGGTGGAGCAGCAGCGAGACACCAACAGCACCGAGCAACCATCGATTGCCACTGACGCCGTGCTGCCACACGGTTGATCGCTCCAGCCGAATGCTGAAGACGAATAGGAGCTGCCCCAAGACGAGCGCTGTGAAGGTCATGGTTTGCACCGCCTCCCACTCGAGGTGAAGCCAGTAATGGCCCAGCGCCAGGGCCGCCAGCGTCGCCGTCGCCAGGATGGTCCCGAGGGTGAGCAGCCGGAGCTGATGGCGGGGCGCCAAGATGTCGCGGTCGCCGGCGCCGGCAGCCATGATGCCTTCCTCCGGTGGGTCGATCCCGATGGTCAATGCGGGCAGGCCATCCGTGACCAGGTTGATCCACAACAGTTGCACCGCGGTAATCGGCTGGCCAAGCGCACCGAAGGCGAGAAAACCGACGAATACCGCCAGCACCTCGGATGCGTTGGCAGCCAGCAGGAAGTGCACGACCTTGCGCAGGTTGGCGAAGATGACTCGGCCCTCGCGAACGGCAGAAACGATGGTGGCAAAGTTGTCATCGGCGAGCACCATGCCGGAGGCATCCTTGGCGACGTCGGTGCCGCTACCCATGGCAACGCCGATGTCGGCGGCGAGCAGGGCAGGGGCGTCGTTGATGCCATCACCCGTCATCGCCACGATCTCCCCCCGCTGCTGCCACGCGGCCACGATCTTCACCTTGTCGACGGGATCGACGCGGGCGTAGACGGAGTACCGCTCCACCTGTGCTGCCAGCTGCGAGACCGACAGATCCCGCAGCACCGCTCCCGGCATCACTTCGTCGTCCTGCCGCAAGATTCCGAGATCCGTAGCAATGGAGCGAGCTGTGACCTCGTGGTCGCCGGTGACCATCACCACCCTGATGCCGGCCGCCTGCGCCTCGGCTACCGCCGGGCCGGCCTCGGGCCGGGCCTCGTCGCTCATGGCCACGATGGCAGCGAGCACGAGGTCGTGCTCGGCGTCCTGGAGATCCCCAGGAGCACCATCGATCTCCCGATAGGCCAGCGCCAGCGTCCGCAGGCCGCCCGCGGCAAAGGCCTCAGCGGCGTCGAGGACACGGGCCCGCCTGCTCTCGTCAAGAGGCTCAACACCATCGGCGCCGATAACCCAGCTGGCCCGAGAGGCGACCATCTCCGGGGCCCCCTTGACGGCGACCAGATAGCGGCCACCCCTCCGATGCAACGTTGCCATCCTCTTTCGGCGCGAGTCGAACGCCAGCTCGTCTACCCGCGGCATCTCCGAGCGCAAGACCGTTGGGTCGACTCCAAGCCGCTCGACGCTGAGCAGCAGGGCAACCTCGGTTGGGTCCCCTACGAAGCCGTCGGGCCCCCGTCGCGAGTCGTTGCACAAAGCCGCCACCTCGACGTAACGCTGAACGCGCGGGTCTTCGGCGACGGCATCTGCCAGCGAGAAGCGAGCTCCTGCCGTCTCCAGCTCCTGGACGCGCATCTCGTTTCTGGTCAGTGTTCCCGTCTTATCGGTGCAGATGACCGACGCCGCGCCGAGCGACTCGACGGCCGGCAGTCGGCGCACCACCGCGTTGCGCTGGGCCATCCTCTGTACGCCGCGGGACAGCGTGATCGTTACTACGGCAGTGAGTCCCTCGGGGATGGCAGCAACGGCGAGGGCAACTGCGATGAGCAGCATCGACTCGGCTGCGTTTCCCCTAAGCAATCCGACACCGAAGACGAGGGTCGCCGTGGCCAGCGCGATCACTGCCAGACGCCTTCCGACCTTGCCGAGCTCTACCTGCAACGGAGTCGGCGGCTCGTCGGCGGTCAGCAGCTCGGCGATCTCCCCCATGGCAGTTCCCTGGCCGGTGAGCACGGCAACTGCCCGGCCGCGACCGGCTGCGATCGAAGTGCCGGCGAAGACCATCGACGACCGATCACCGAGTCCTGAGGCATCGGCTGCGGGCTCCGTGCTCTTGATCTCAGGCAGAGACTCACCCGTCAGCGCGCCTTCCTCGCTCTCGAGGTGTGCGGCGTCGACCACCCGCGCGTCGGCGGGTACCCGATCTCCGGCCGCCAGCATCAGGAGGTCTCCGGGCACCACCTCGACGCTGGGAATCAACCGTTCCGCCCCACCGCGAATCACCAGGGCCTCGGGAGCGGACAACTCCTTGAGGGCCTCCAACGCATCGCTGGCCCGCGCCTCCTGCACGTAGCCAAGCACGGCGTTGAGGACAACGATGGCCAGGATCACCCCTGTGTCGATCCACTCGCCGAGAAGCCCACCGCTGACGACGGCAGCTGCCAGCAGGAGCCAGATCATCACATCGCGAAACTGGTCGGCGAAGATCTGAAGCCGGGTCCGGCCGACGCGGCTTTCCAGCTCGTTGCGGCCGTACCGCGCCAAGCGGCTCGCGGCCTCGGCGTCGCTCAACCCAGCTGCGGCGTCGACAGTCAGCCGCTGCAGCGTCTTCTCTACAGAAAGGGCGTGCCACTCATCCACGCCGGGCGATGGTACGTCGCTGCCTCGTACCGGAACTCCTCACGGACCGTGAGCAAGGCGGTGGTGGCGTCGGCACAACAGCACCAGATTGTCGAGCGAGGTCGGTCCCCCATCGGCCCAGTGCACCTTGTGGTGGGCGTCTGTCCAGTGGGGCGGACGATCACAACCCTCGGCGGTGCAACCGCCGTCCCGAATCACCAGCGCTCGACGGATAGCAGAGGGGATGGTGCGACTGCGGCGCCCCACGTCGAGGGGCTCCGACGGTCCCTGGGTGATGATCCGGCTCACACCGGCATCACAGGCGAGTCTCCTGGCCGTCTCGGCAGAAACGACACCAGTCTCGTCCAGCTCGCAGGACTTGCCGGCTCGAGCTTCCAGGGTGGCCAGGTCGACAGTGAGCGTGATGTGAGGCCTCTCGCCGCCTTGTTGCGGAGTGTCGCCGTGCTCGAGGTAGAACCGGCAGATCTCCACCAAGGCGTCGGCTCGACGCTGGGGAGGGGTGCGATCTTCCGCGGGATCGAGAGCCCACGGCTCTGCCTTGGTTCGTAGCGCTGTCAACACCACCGCACCTCCCTCGGGATCGAGAGCGCCGTCGAGGCGTGTCATGGCCTCCAGTGTTTGGGACGCAAAGAGCTGGCGACGGTTATGGCGGAGTTCGTCCTGGGTCTCGATGACCTCGGCGTCGTAAGCCTGCCTCCAGTAGTCGAGCGCCTTCCTCAGGTTGGCAGGTGACAGGTCCTTGGCGGCGTCGATGAGGACCTTGTGGTCGCTGTCGAAGTGCTGGGGGTGATCGACGGAGGCTGCCGCTAACAGGCGAGCATGGTCGAGTGAGATGTCGCCGTCGGCCAGAGCTTGGGCCACGTCGGGCAGCTCAGACAGGCGACGAGCCAGCTCCACCCAGCGCTTGGCCTCGCCCCCGGAGATCCGAAAACGCGCCCGCAGCCATGACGTGGCCGAAAGGAATCCCTCGTCTTCAAAACTGCGCCTGCTGTCGATCTCGGCGATGGTGACGAGCCGCTCGGCCGCCTGGGCACGGGATATCTGCTCCTGGGCTACGGCCTGGGCATGGAGGTCGGCGTTGGCCAGCTGTTGAGGACTCATGACCGCCAGCTCGGTGTCTTCATTGCCCAAGTGTCCAACCTGGGTGTGACAAGAAAGCTGCTCCGACCTGGATCGTCTAAGCAGCCGGCAGCGCCTAGACGAGGCCATGTAGCATCGCCGCGGAGGTGCCATGAGTCTGCTCGATCGGCTGGTCAAGGAAGACAAGAACGGACTTCACATCGGAGGCGAGTGGCGCCCGGCGTCGGACGGCGCCACCATCGAGGTCACGGATCCGGCAACCGAAGACACCATCGCTGAGGTCGCCAGCGCCTCGCCGGCAGACGGTATCGACGCCGTTGCCGCCGCCTCAGACGCCGCACACGAGTGGGCTGCCACCGCACCCCGCCTCCGCAGCGACGTCCTCCGCAAAGCGTTCGACCTCATGTTGGACAACGCCGAGGACCTGGCGCAGCTCATCACCCTCGAGAATGGCAAGACCCTCGTCGACTCGCGGGACGAGGTGCGATACGCAGCCGAGTTCTTCCGCTGGTTCTCCGAGGAGGCGGTCCGCAACGTCGGCGAGGTCTACACCGCTCCCGCCGGTGACAAGCGGGTCATGGTTCTGCATCAACCGGTGGGAGTGTCCGTGCTCATTACGCCATGGAACTTCCCCATCTCCATGGGCACCCGCAAGATCGGCCCCGCTCTGGCTGCGGGGTGCACCGTTGTTCTCAAACCGGCATCGGACACCCCGCTCATCGCATTGGCCCTTGCCGACATCCTGGTAGCCGCTGGGGCCCCACCCGGGGTCGTGAACGTGATTCCCGCCCACCGGTCCTCGGAGGTGGTGACACCCATGTTGGCCGATCAGCGGGTCCGCAAGCTGTCCTTCACCGGCTCCACGGAGACTGGGCGAGTCTTGTTGGCCCAAGCTGCGCAGCGCGTGCTGCGAACCTCGATGGAGCTCGGCGGCAACGCGCCGTTCCTTGTATTCGCCGACGCCGACATCGACGCCGCAGTCGAAGGGGCGATGGTCGCCAAGATGCGCAACGCCGGCGAGGCCTGCACCGCTGCCAACCGCTTCTACGTCGAGGCGCCGGTCGCCGACGAGTTCGCCAAACGCTTCGGGCAGGCAATGTCCGCCCTGCGGGTGGGGCCGGGGAGCGACGAGGCATCCGACGTCGGCCCGCTCATCAACGCACCAACACGAGACAAGGTCGCCGAGCTGGTCGAGACGACAGCCAGTGCCGCCACGGTCGTCACCGGCGGCGGCGCGCCGGCTGGTCGTGGCTACTTCTTCAGCCCGACCGTCCTCTCCAACGTCGAGCCGGGCTCACCCATCCTGCGCACGGAGATCTTCGGGCCTGTGGCACCGATCGTGACCTTCGAGAATATCGATGACGCCATCGCTCAAGCCAACGACACCGAGTACGGCCTCATCTCCTACGTCTACTCCGGCGACCACAAGCGAGCCCTGGATATCGCCGAGTCCCTCGAGGCTGGCATGATCGGCATCAACCGGGGCCTGGTGTCGGACCCGGCGGCGCCGTTCGGCGGTGTCAAGCAGTCGGGCCTCGGCCGTGAGGGCGCTCACCTCGGGATGATGGAGTACCTGGAGCCCAAGTACATCGCCACCTGAACTGGAGCCTCCGATGGCTCCTGACTAGACATCGACCTGCTCGAGGCTGGGTACAGCCGCCCGGACTACCCGCTTAGTGAAGTAGTAGATGCGCTTGAGGTTGGCGATCACGTCGACCTCGGGCGATTGTTGGGAGGATCCCGGTCGGGATCTTCCGCATCCGATCGCCCGCGATGAGACGAAGCGACTCGGTCATCCGATCCATGCCAAGCAGAAAGATCGCCAGTCCGCCAACGAGCCCGGCGACCAGGAGAACCCAATCGATCTCTGAGGCCCCGGTGACTTGAGAAAAGACGACGACGTCAGCCATCGAGCTGGCCGGTGGATCTCAAGTTGTTCTCGGCCCGATACTCCATGATCAGGTCGGCGATCCCAACTGCCATGAACGGCATCAACGGGGCCATGGCGATGCCGATTCCGCTGACAACGCGCAGCACCACGAAGATGTAGACGGTGGCCAAGATGACGGCCGTAGCTCGTCCCTGCCAGCTGTGCACCCGTTCCGAGCGCAGAGAGACGATGGCACCCGCCCCGAACCCGGCTACCAAACCGCTGACGACATCGCGAGCGATGGCGGAGACGATGAGCGCGACCGGGACGGACAGCCCCATCGCCGCCAGCACTGCGCCGGGGGCGTAGCGGTGATTCGACAGGAAGGCAACGATCAGGAAGACGAACGGAATGATGGCTAGGCCGAGAGCCGCGGGTGCCGCCGGCGACGGGGGGTTGGGGTCGTCGGATGCTGCGGCGACGGCCGCGAATACCAGCGAGTATGTGCTCACCATCACCAGCAGGGTGCCGGCGACGATGGCCCACCACTTGCGGCGCCAGCTGATGGCATCGGGGGGAAGCACGGTCATGTCGGAACGTTAGGAGATGGAGAGAAACCCAGCGGCCCCAGGCGTCTAACCCTTGACTCCTCCAGCCGTCAGGCCGCGGACGAAGAAACGCTGCAAAGAGAAGAAGACGGCGAGCGGCAGCACCATCGAGATGAAAGCCCCGGCGGTGAGCAGATGGAACAGCTCTCCCCTGTTACCGATCAAGCCCTGCAGCGCGATCGTGATAACGCGCACATCGGGAGTGCCTCCCAGGAATACCAGCGCTACCAGGAAGTCGTTCCACACCCAAAGGAACTGGAAGATGGCAAATGATGCCAGCACCGGTACCGAAAGCGGGACGATGAGGCGAGTGAAGATCTGGAAATGGGTGGCACCGTCGATCTTGGCGGACTCGATGATCGAAGAAGGCAGCGACCCCATGTAGTTACGCAATAGGTAGACGGCGAGCGGCAATCCGAACCCAGTATGCGCCAGCCACACGGCTAAGAACGTCCCGTTCAGATCGAGGTCGGGGAAGATGGTCACCCCGAAGACCTCGGCGCCACTTGTGTAGAGGCGCAGGATCGGGATCAGCGCCATCTGCAGCGGAACAACGAGCAGACCAACCACGACAACGAAGATGATCTGGCGGCCCCGAAAGTCCATCCAGGAGAAGGCGTAGGCCGCGAAGGCAGCAACCGTGATCGGGATCACGGTCGCCGGAATCGTCACGGCCAGGGTGTTCATAAAGGAGTTGGTGAAGTCGCTGCCGTCGAGCACTGCGTTGTAGTTGTCAAGCGTCCAAGCCGAGGTATCGAAGAGGTCGCCCAACACCGTCCACCAGCCGCTGGCGTCGATGAGAATCCGCGGACGGAACGAGGTGATCAAGACGCCGAGAGTTGGAATGAACCACAACGCGGCGATGATCAGAACGATCAGCTTCACCGGCCAGTTCTCGGCGATGCGAGCGACGAAGCCGGGCTCCCCCTTCAGCTCCTCGTGGCGGGGGGTCTCAGTGGCAGCAGTCACCGCTGCTCCTCCTGGGCGCGGAAGCGCTTGACGTTAACGATCATGATCGGGATGACCGCGACCAACAAGATGACCGCGAGGGCAGCGCCCTTCCCGTCGTTCTTATTTGTGAAGAACTCGGTGACCATCTGCTGCGCCACCACCCCTGTCCCATTGCGTCCGCCCGTCATTACCCAGACAATGTCGAACACCTTCCACGTGGTGATCACGATGGTGGTACCGACCACAACGATGGATGACGAGATCATGGGGAAGACCACTCGCCAGAACACCTGGATCTCGTTGGCGCCGTCGATTCGAGCCGCCTCGAGGATGTCGTCTGGCACCGACTTGATGGCAGCAGACAAGATCACCATTGCGAAGCCCGTCTGCAACCAAACCAGCACGACCATCAGCATGAGGTTGTTCCACGGCTCCTGCTGCAGCCACGACACCGGAGCTGCGCCGAGTCCCTGCCAGATTCCATTAAGCAGGCCGATTTGCTCGCCGAATCCCTCGGGCCGGAAGCTGTAAACGAAGCGCCACACGATGGACGCGCCGACCATCGAGATAGCCATGGGCATGAATATGAGTGACTTAGAGATCGCCTCTGCACGACGCCCCAGCTTGTCGACCAGCGTCGCGAAGCCGAGCCCGACGGCAACGGCTACAAGCGGCACCACTATGACCCAAATGACGCTGTTGCGGATCGAGATCAGGGTGGCGGAATCGGTGAAGATGTCCGTGAAGTTGTCCAAGCCGACGAAGGCGTTGCCCCTGGCATCCTTGAAGCTCAGCAGGGTGGTGTTTATGGCCGGGTAGACCAGGTATACGGACAGGATCACCAGCGCCGGGCCTACGAAGACAAAGGGCCGCACCCCCTCGCGCAACCCCTCAGGAAGCAGGTTGGTCAGCGAGTCCATCCCGAAGTAGAGGGCGAAGACGCCGAAGACTCCGACAACGATTGCGACGAGAACGACGAGAACCCGGTTGGCCTCCGCGTCACGTAGGAAGTCGAATGTCAGCCACAGGACAATAAAGGCGACGATTGGCACCGCGACGGTGGCCCCGATGCGCAACAGCTGCAGCCGCAACAGCCGCAGCAGCGGACCGCCTCTCGGCTGGGCGTCTTCGGGCGGCGGTAGCTCTTCGACGACTACCGACTCGCGCTCTGGGGTCTCCTCCATCCGACCATCACTCTAGACGCGGAGAAGCGGCCCCCGGCGGGGCCGCTTCTCTCGCATCGTTGTTCTGGCTAGCCGGCAGGCCAGCTGGCCTCGACAGTGTCGGCGACGTCTTGTGCCGATTTGCCCTGAGTCCAATCAACCATGCCATCCCAGAAGCTTCGTTGGCCAACTTCTGGCGGCATCAGGTCCGAAGCATCGAAAGCGAAGCTGTTCGATGCCAACGCTCCCGTGATCTGAGTCGCGATCGCCTTAGCACCATCTGACTCGTAGCAGTTCGGATCGGTGTCCTTGTTGCCCGGCAAGCGCTCGACGCCGGCGACGCCGTGGCCGCCCAGATCACTGGCTGTGCCGCCGCTGGCCGATGCCAGCACACAGTTCCACTTCGGCGTGATCCAGTCAGTCATGGCTGCCCTGATGGCGGGACTGTCGTTGAAGATGATCAGCGTGTCTCCACCGCCCATGGCGCCGGTGTTGCCACCGATCGTCGGGAACGGGAAGAAGTCCACCTGACCCTCTGCCGCATCCTCAGGGAAGAAGTTCGAGATGAACGAACCCTGCTTCAACATCAAGCAGCTCGGCGGATCGTTGAACATCGGAAGAGGGGATTCTCCGAAGTCGATAGCCGACACCGCGTCTGGGCCTCCGAGTACGAAGCCCTCGCCGAACATGATTTCTCCGAACAGATCAAAGGCTTCGACGACCTCGGGATCGTTGAACGGAACATCATGACGGAACCAGTCGCCGTAGAAGTCGCCACCCGAATTACGGACGACGATGTCCTCCAGCCAGTCCGTACCAGGCCAACCGGTGGCGTCGCCGCTACCGAAGCCGAAGCACCATGGGGTGTAGCCGTCTGAGACCATCGTCGCACTCAGCGCAACGAGGTCATCGTAGGTCTCGGGAATCTCGTATCCCTCAGCGGCGAAAGTGGCCGTCTCATAGAAGATGATCGACTTGAAGTTGGGGAACCAGGGAAGGCCATAGTGCTCGCCATCGTCACACAGGCCGAGGTCCATCCAGAACTTCGAGTGGTTGGACTCAAGTTCTCCGATGTTGAATCCAAGGTCTTCGAGCGAGACGAGAGCGCCCTCATCAGCGAAGGCACAGATCGAACCTGGCTGTGGAGTGAAGGACACATCAGGCGGGTTGCCGCCGTCGACTCGGATGCGCAGCTGCGCCTCGAAGTCGTCAGAGCCTTCGTAGGTCAAATCTGATCCGGTCTCGTCGTTGTAAACGTCTAGGAATCCTTGAAGGGCCTCGCCCTCCGGCCCGGTCGGGGCTCCAAAAATCGAGAAATCGGCGCCAGCTAGGACGCTCGTGTCTCCCGTGGTCGGGGTATCGCCGGCGCTGGTCGTGTCGCTACCGCTGTCGCCGCAGGCCGCGGCTACCAGGGCAAATACAGCGACGAGCGCGAGCCATCGTAGTTTTCGCATGCTTGTCTTCCTCCTAAAGAGAATCTCTACTCCTTATGGCGGGGGTCACCTCGACCCTCCACCGGTCTCATCACGATACCCACCGATTGCGTCGCGGCCCGCATGCAACACGCTCCAGGTGGTCACTCTCACACTCTGCGCGTTGTCACACCTCATCCCTAGCATCGCATTGTGACGGTGGACGAACTCTTGATGGCTTGGACGGACGATCCAGATCGCGCCGAACGCATTAGTCACGTCCGCGAGCTGCCTCCGCGATCGGCGAAACACGTCGACGTGACGCTTGATCCGCAGCTAGCAGCGGCTCTTGCCGAGGGCGGTATCCACGATCTCTACGGCCACCAGGCTGAAGCGATCGATGTCGTGCGGCGAGGGGACAACGTCGTCTTGGTGGCGGGAACGGCGTCTGGCAAGACGCTGGCATACCAGATCCCCATCGCGGAGTCGGTGCTGAGCGATGCAACAACCGCACTCGTTCTCTACCCAACCAAGGCCCTGGCCCAGGACCAGCTCCGCAGCTTCGACGACCTGGGGATCGACGATGTGATCGCCGCCACCTACGACGGGGACACGCCATCGGAGCAACGCCGCTGGGTGCGACACCATGCCAACGTGGTGCTCACCAACCCCGACATGCTCCATGTCGGGATCCTGCCGAGCCACGCCGGGTGGGGTGACTTCATCGCCAAACTCCAGTTCGTCGTCATCGACGAGCTTCACATCATGCGTGGCGTCTTCGGCTCCCACGTCGCGCATGTGCTGCGCCGACTCCGGCGGCTGTGCGCCCACTACGGGTCCAACCCCACCTTCTTCTTCACCTCGGCGACCATCGGCAACCCCGGAGAACTTGCCTCGGCTCTGGGCGGGCTTGCGGTCGAGGTCGTCGAACGCGACGACTCTCCCCTGGGACGACGGCTGATCGTGCTGTGGAACCCACCACTCGACGGCGACGGGGTGCGGCTGGGATCGCTCGCCGAGTCTGCGGACGCCTACATCGACATGGTCAAGGCCGGCCTGCCCACGATCGCTTTCAGCCGGAGCCGCAAGGCGGCCGAGCTGATACACAAGACGGCCCGAGACCGTCTGCCCCAAGACCTTGCCGACCACATCGCCCCCTATCGAGGCGGCTACCTGGCGGCTGAACGCAGGGATATCGAGAAGAGGCTGTTCTCCGGCGAGCTGGCCGGCGTCTCGGCGACCACGGCGCTCGAGCTCGGTATCGATGTCGGGGGCCTCGACGGCGTCGTCATCAACACCTTCCCCGGCACCCTGGCCTCCTTCCGCCAACAGGCAGGAAGGGCGGGCCGAGGTACCAATGATTCGCTCACCGTCCTCGTCGGCGGTCAAGATGCTCTCGATCAGTACTACATGTCGAACCCCGACGAGTTGTTCCGGCGCCGGCCCGAGGCCGCCGTCGTCAACCCAAAGAACCCGGGCATCATCACCGACCACATGGGGTGCGCCGCCTTCGAGTTGCCGCTCCGCCCCTCCGATCGCGTTTACTTCGGCGATGCCATCGAGGAGCTGGCTCCCGCCCTCGTCGACAGCGGTGCCGTCCGGGTGCGCGACGGCCAGATGTTCTGGAGCCAGCGTCAGCCGCCGGCGCCCGCCGTCGGCATCCGGTCTTCCGGCGGACCGCCTTTCACCATCGGAACGACCGACGGCGAGCTGCTGGGGACCATCGACGACGGTAAGGCCCACAGCCAGACCCACCGCGGCGCCATCTACCTGCATCGCGGCGACAGCTACATCGTGAACGAGCTCGACCTGGAGAAGCGAGAGGTCATCGTCGCCCCCTTCGAAGGCAACTACTACACGCAGCCCAAGGAGGAAAAGGATCTGGTGGTGCTTGGAGAGGTACACCGCAAACGGGTCGGCGCCGTCGACGCCCTCCTGGGTCGCGTCGAGGTGGAGACGCAGATAACCGGCTACCGGCGCAAAGCCATCGGATCGGGAGCCATCATCGAGACCGTCCCACTCAATCTCCCGCCGCGCCACCTCATCACGGAGGCGTTCTGGTTCACCTTCGACCAGCTCCTCTTCGACGAGGCGGGAATCGGTTGGCGAGACATGCCGGGGACGCTGCACGCTGCCGAGCACACAGCTATTGCCATGCTCCCGATGTTCGCCATCTGCGACCGCTGGGACGTCGGTGGACTGTCGACGGCGGTCCACGCAGACACCGGCGGCGCAGTGTTCTTCATATACGACGGCTACCAGGGCGGCGCCGGCATCTCGCCGATCGGTTTCGAGTCGGCGCAGCGGCACCTCGAGGCAACGCTCGACGCCCTCGAGCAATGCCCGTGCCACAGCGGTTGCCCATCATGCGTTGTCTCCCCCAAGTGCGGCAACTTCAACGACCCCCTCGACAAGGAGGGAGCCGCCGCGCTGCTGCGCGTCGTGCTGAGGTAGGCGTGCCCTCTACGCTTGGAGTCATGCAGTTTCTCTATCACTTCCTGCCGGGCGACCGACCAGATCTGGCGACCAACCCCGAGGCGTGGACCGCGGCCGACGAGCAGGTCGGCACCGATCACTTCGAGAGGCTTCGCCAAGCGGCCGCTGACGGCGTTGTGATCCTGGCGGGGCGCAGCCAGGACGGCATCGGGCCGGCAGTCGTCATCTTCGAAGCGGCGTCACAAGAGGAGGCGCAGGCATTCATGGCAGCCGACCCGTTCCTCACCAGTGGCCTGTTTCGGGCCAGCCTGCATCCATTCCGGGCAGCGGTGATGCGCGAGAGCGGCACGTCGGCGGTTTAAGTCGGCCCTAGGCGGGTTAGAGTTGCCCGACTTGCCGACCCAGGAAGGCCGTGAATGGTCTACAGAGACCTAGAGACTGTTCCCACCCACCACCTCGAGGAAGCTGTTTGCTTCCGCTGCCAGCAGCCCGGCAAGACCCGGTGGGCGCTCGATCCCTTCGGGCTGGTGGAGTGCCCTGACTGCGGACAGAGCTTCGCCAGTCCACGCCTCAACGGCGAGGGACGGGCCAGCCTCTATGCCGCCCCCGGCTATTTCGACGAGGGCGTCTACGCCAATCGGATGGCTACGACGCTGCAGCGCACCTGGATAACCGGCCGTCTCGACTATCTCGACAGTTTGCGATCGCCAAGCGGCCGCATGCTCGAAATCGGGTGCGCCTACGGCATGTTCCTCGAGGCTGCCGCCTCTCGCGGCTACGAGATAGACGGACTCGAGTACTCACCAACTGCGGCCGCCGC
>JAZFSG010000007.1:0-15394 GCA_036446035.1 Acidimicrobiia bacterium
CCCCGGCTGCAGTTCCGGGAGCTTGATCTCGGAGATAGCGGAGCGGGGACCGCTGGCCAGCCAACGCAGGTCGTTGGCGATCTTGAAGAGAGATACCGCCACTGTGCGGGTAGCTCCGGAGGCGCTCACCGCAGCATCCTTGGAGCCCTGAGCCTCGAAGTGATCGTCGGCCTCGCGCAAGTTCCACCCGGTGCTGGCAGCCATCGCCGCAATGACCCCTGGAGCGAATTGTGCTGGGGCGTTGATTCCCGTGCCGACGGCCGTCCCGCCGAGTGGCAGTTCCTCGAGCTCGACCGCTGCTGCCCGCAGGCGAGCGGCGCCCTTGCGAACCATGGCGGCATAGCCGCCGAACTCCTGGCCGAGGCGAACCGGAGTGGCGTCCATGAGGTGGGTCCGCCCCGACTTCAGGATGTGGTCGAACTCGGTGGCCTTGGCCGCCAGCGCCTCTGCGAGCGCATCAAGGGCAGGGATCGTCGACTCCCGTAGCGCCGCCAGCGCCGCCAGATGAATGGCGGTCGGTATGACATCGTTGGAGGACTGCGATGGGTTGACGTGATCGTTGGGGTGGACGAGCTTGACGGAGCCGAGGCCGCCGCCGAGGTGCTCCGTTGCCCGGTTGGCGATCACCTCGTTGGCGTTGGTGTTGGTCGAGGTGCCGGAGCCGGTCTGGAAGATGTCGAGCGGGAAGTGACCGTCGAAATCCCCTGCCGCAACTTCTGCTGCCGCCTTGACGACGGCCTCGGCCGTCGGCTCGTCGATGATCCCGAGGGTGAGGTTGACCTTGGCGGCTTCTCCTTTGATGACACCGAGAGCCCAGATGAACCTCCGGCTGAAGCGGAGCTTCGAGATCGGGAAGTTGTCGACGGCTCGCTGGGTGGAGGCGCCGTAGTAGGCGTCTTCCGGTACCTCCACCTCGCCCATCGAGTCCCGTTCAACCCTCATGTGGTGAGGTTAGGACGGGTCGTCTAGAGCGCAGCCGTCACCGTCGCCCAGAAGTCGTCCCAGCGATCGCGATGCATCGAGTGGCTCCCCATCACCTGAACGAATGTCACGGCCGGGTTGGTGGCTAGTTCGTGACCGAACCACGTCGGGATCATTGACCCCCTTTCGGGGTCGGCGCCTATGACGGTCGTGGGGATCTGGAGCGCCGCAAATTGTTGGAGGAGGTCCCAGGGGTCGTTCTGGGTGAAAGCCAACTCGACCACCTCGGGCCCACAGCGCCGCAGCGCCTCGGCCTTGGTCTCGGCATCCTGTCGTGGCCACTCCGGGGACTTGGCGGCGAGGCGATCTGCGGTGATGTCGCCCTCGAAATCATCTTGCAACCAAGCGATAGCCGATGGCAGATTCGGGATCACGATCGCCGGGTCCTCGAGGATGAGCTGGCGCGTCCAGGTGGGCTCGCCAGCCGATGCGATGATGGCGACAGCTCCTCCCATCGAGTGGCCGAGAACTACGTCCCAGGAGTCGCCAAGCGCCAGCACGTCGGCCACATAGGCCTCCAGGTGGTGATCATCACTCTTGGGGCTGTGGCCATGGCCTCTCAGGTCCGCCGCTACCACCGTGAAGCCGAGTTCGGCGACAACGGGACCGAGCCGCCACCAGCCAGCAGCGTCCGAGGTGATGCCGTGGAGCAAGAGCACGGACCGCGGGCCGTCGCCCCAGGTGATCGTGTTGAGATCGAGCGCCATCGAGGGACGGTAGCTAGCTGGAGCTGGCGGTAGCTGCTCCTAACTAGGAGCGGTGCAGGGATCCTCAGCCAGGGCGGAAGGGAGGAAGGGCGTCTGCACACTCCAGAATCGGCTCCGATTCGGTCAGATCCGCCAGGTGAGTCGCCAGCTCCTGGGACTTCTCGATGTTCCACCCCATCCACGAGCGCGTGATCGTGCCGTCCTCAACCAGGAAGAGCGCGGGTACGGCCTCGATGTCGAACGCCAGCGAGGCCTCGAAGTCGGGAACGTCGTAGGCGACATCCATTTCGATGCCGTTGTCGGCAAAGAACTTCTGCGTGGTCGCAACGTCGTCCTGGGAGACGCCAACGACCGGAATCTGGGAAGCCCAGTGCTGGTACACCGGCAGCGCGATCTGGCAGGTTCCGCAGGATTCCTTGAAGAAGACGAGTAGGGCCGGGCCCTGCCCTGCCACCTCGGCGACAGAGGTCGGCCCATCCCGGAGGACGGTGGCGCTTGGTACCCGATCACCGACGCCGATCACGAGCTGAACTCCTTTCGCAGGTCGTCGTAACCGCCGTCCTCGAGCTTGGCAGCCAGTTCCGGTCCTCCCGACTTCACGATCCTGCCGGCGATCATGACATGGATCCGATCGACCGAGAGGTACTGCAGGATCCTGCTGTAGTGGGTGATGATGAGGACGCCCCGGTCCGGGCCCCGCAGGGCCTCGATGGCAGCGGCGACCTGGCGGACGGCGTCGATGTCAAGCCCGGAATCGATCTCATCGAGAATGGCAACCCGCGGCTCCGCCGCCATGAGCTGCAGGATCTCCGAACGCTTCTTCTCTCCCCCTGACAGGCCCTGGTTGACAGGTCGGTCGAGGAACTCGACCAGATCCAGCGACTCCGCCGCCGTCTCGACACCTTGCCAGTAGTCGTCACCTGTGCCCATCTCGGAGAGCAGCTCTCGCAGCGAGATACCGGCCAGTTCGACTGGGTACTGAAACGTCTCGAAGAGCCCGGCGTGTGCTCTCTCGTCGACCGCCCGGCCGACCATCTCGTTGTCACCGATCTTGGCCGATCCCGTCGTCGAGTAGTCAGGCTTCCCGGCCAGCACATGGCACAGGGTCGATTTCCCGGATCCGTTGGGGCCCATCAGAGCGTGCAGCTCCCCGAAGGGAACCTCGAGGTCGACCCCTCGCAGGATGTCGAGGGCGCCGATGCTCGCTTCCAAGCCGGAGACGGCAAGGGCGCTCATGCGCCATCCTCGGTTGCGATAACGAATACCTCTCCGTCTGTGACCTCGATCTCGTACGTCGGCACCGGCTGCGTGGCCGGGAACGATCCCGGTTTGCCGGTGGTCACGTCGAACTCAGAACCGTGGCGCGGGCACTCAACCTCGGTGCCGAACAGCTCGCCCTCGGCAAGAGAGGCCTCGGCATGTGAGCACCGGTCGCCGATGGCATAGAGATCATCCCCGATGCGGAAGACGGCGATCCGGGTCTCACCGTCTTCAACCTTGGTGCCAGCACCATCAGCCAGATCCTCGAGCATGCCAACTCGGAGTCTCATACGCGGCCCTCTTCCTGGGCGGCGATGTACTTGGCATTGACCCGCTCCCGAACCGGGGCGGCCAATGCCTGGGTGGGAAGGCGCTTGAGAGCTTCTTCGAAGAATCCCCTCACCTGCAGCCGGTCCGCACGCTTCCTCTCCAGCCCCCGGCTCATGAGGTAGTAGCGCTGTTCCTCGTCCAAGGGACCGACGGTCGAAGCATGACCGCACTTGACGTCGTTGGCCAGGATCTCGAGGTTGGGAACGGACTGTGCCTCGGCACCGTCGGAAAGCACCAGGTTGCGGTTGGTCTGATAAGCGTTGACCCGTTGCGCCTCCGGTTCGATCCTGATGAGGCCAGTGAAGACCGAGTCGGCGTCGTCCTCGACCGCTCCTTTGAGAAACATGTCGGAGTTGGTGTTGGGGGCGCGATGGTTCATGAAGGCGCGGTAGTCGAGAACCTGTTCGCTGTCACCGAAGTAGAGGCCAGACACCTTGCCGGTGCTCCCCCTGCCGTTGAGCTCCATTGTCAGGTGGAGACGGGCCAGCACACCACCGAGACCGACCTCGCCGAGGTGCAGCGATGCGTCGCGCTCTGCTGTCATTCGCAGTTGCGAGATGCCCGTGGTCTGAGGGCCCCACTCCTGGACCGCCGTCAAGGACAGGCGCCCGGCAACGTCGGCCTCTATCTGGGGTACAACGAGGATCGACCCCTCAGGTGACCTGTAGTGAACGACCACGGCGGCGTCTGCGTTGTCCTCGACCAGTATCGAGATCCGAGGAAAGGTGATGGTGCCGGGCGTCGTCGCCTGGACATCGATGTAGTACGGCGCGTCTGCGGTGGTGTTCGCCGGTACGTGGAGAAACACTCCATCGCTCCCGAAGGCATGGTGCGCTGCCGAGAAGCGGTCGAGGTCCGGTGCGATGCCACGGCCGATGACGCGCTGCGCAACTTCAGCGTGGTCGGCGATGGCGGTCCTTGTTGAAACGAAGGTCGGCCCGCCATCGGAGGTGATATCCACACAGTGGCCGTCGATAACGACGGCTCTCCCGGCCATGTCGACGAAGGAGCCGTCGAGCTCGGTGTCAGCGGCAAGAGGATCGCCCGGTCCTTCTGGCACCATGAACTCGGCGATGTCGAAGTTGAGTTCGACATAACGCCACTCCTCAGCACGAGGATCTGGCATATCCAGCTTCTGATAGAGCTTGAAGCCCTCGGCGCGCTTCTCGGAGACCCAGTCCGGGGAGCCGGCGGCGAGGCGCTCGACCGCTCCCTCATCGAGGGGCAACATCGCGGGGCCTTCGTTGACGACCGCGGAAGGATACGCTGGCACCTCAGCCGTTCAATAGGTCCTATGTCAGCCGTTACCGCTACCGATAACCGGCTCGTATAATCAGCCAGCGCTACCACTGGTGCCCGGCCCATGCCGGGCTTTCTCTTTTTCATGACACGATCACTATTCGTCGCCGCCGTCCTCGTCCTGTCGCTCTTCGCCACGGGCGGCTCCGCCGCGGCGGCCGAGGATCTCCAGTTCGAGCGGTTCCCCCAGCCTGCACAGACCACGCAATTCCACGATGACTACGGCAACGCCAGGCGAGGCCATCGCCACCAGGGCAACGACATTTTCGGAGCCAAGGGCGACCCCGTGGTCGCGGTGCTCGGCGGTGTCGTCAAGACGATCGACTCAGGCCCCACCGCAGGGAACTTTGTGATCATTGAGCATGCCGGGGGCTGGGAGACTTGGTACCTGCACCTCAAAAACGATTCGCCAGGCACCGACAACGGCCGCCTCGGACCTGAGCACGCCATCGGATCCAGGATCGAAGAAGGGTTCTACGTTCCCGCCGGCGGCATCGTCGGCTTCGTGGGCGATAGCGGCAATGCCGAGGGCACAGAGCCCCACACGCATTTCGAGCTGCATCACAACGGCAGCACGGTCAATCCCTATCCCTACCTCATCGGCGTGTGGACCCTGGAACAGCAAGCCATGGAACGCCTAGGCGCCATCCTCTAGCAGGGCTTTGGCCTTGTCGAATATGGAGTCCAGCATCTCTTCGGTGAGCCTGCCGGTGAACGTGTTCTGTTGGCTGGGGTGGTAGCTCATCACGATGGCCGGACCGCCGTCCAAGGAGACGACGGATCCGTGCCCGAACGGTGTGCGGGGCCGTGGCAAGACAACGCCACGCCTGCCGTAGGCCACCAACGCCTGGACGTAGCTGTAGCCACCGAGGCACAACACCACCTGGATTCGAGGTAGCAGCTCCAACTCGGCGTCGAGCCAGGAACGACAGTTGTCTCGCTCGCCGGGCGATGGCTTGTTGTCGGGTGGAGCACACTTGACCGGCGATGTCACGAAGGCGTCGGTGAGCGTCAACCCATCGTCGAGACCTGTCGCTTCGGCTTGGTTGGCGAATCCTGCCCGGAACATCGCTCGATAGAGCCAATCCCCGGAACGGTCTCCCGTGAACATGCGGCCGGTCCGGTTGGCGCCATGGGCGGCAGGCGCCAACCCCAGTATGAGCAAGCGGCCTTCGGGGTCCCCGAACCCCGGAACCGGCCTCCCCCAGTACTCCTCGTCGGCGTAAGCCGCTCGTTTGGTCGCAGCGACTTCCTGGCGCCACTCCACCAGCCGCGGACAACGCTGGCACTCGACCAGCTCATCCTCCAGTGTGGCCAACGACCTCACTGGCCCGTATCCAGCTCCCGCGGATCGAAGATGTTGGTCGAGCTCCACAGCATCCAGCCGAGATCGCGAGCCGTGGCCTCGTCCACCTCAAGACCAACCTCGGTGGCGCCATACGTGGATGTCTGCAACCACGGCCGCATGATCGCCGACCCCACCAGGCGGGGCAGCCCGTCGTCGAGAGCCCCTCCGACTACCTCCGCCGGATGATCGTTCGGCTCGTCGAACCCGTCCCAACCATCGGTGTAGTGCGTTGGGTAGATCATGGGGCTCAGGACATCGACAACCTGGCTGAGTTCCTCGGGCCTCTGGCCGATGCCCTGGTCGTCCGAGGTCGAGACGGTGATGGCAAAGATGTCGGCGGCGACAGCACATCCGAGCGGATTGAGCCGGGTCCGCGCCTCTCCGAGGAACGCCGCGATCGTGGCGATGCGCACATCCGGGCTACGCCCGGCGTCGAGATCGAGGGCGTCCAGCGGACCGTCTGACGGGAATCGCACGTAGTCAAACTGGATCTCATCGAAGCCGAGTTCGCACGCCTCGACGGCCAGCTCCAACGGGTAGCTCCACGAGCGCCGGTCTGTTGGATCCATCCAGCCGGCGCCACGGTTGGTCCGCCACACTCCGCCGGTCGCAGTGTTACGGGCGGCGTATTCGGGAAACGCTTCGGAGAGGTAGGAATCCTGGAAGGTCACGATGCGGGTGATGGCGTATAGATCCGCAGCCTTCATGTCGGCGAGAATCTGGCCAGCGTCGAAGCGAACGCTGACGGCGCCGATGGCAGCGGCTGTCGGTGAGTCGACTCCCCAGCGGACGGTCCCCGACTCATCCTTGGTGTCGATGACGAAGGCGTTGACGTCCGTTTCTGCAGCCATTTCAAGGAACTGAGCCCATATCGCAGGGTTGCCTGCGTTGTCGGCCGTGACGCGCAGGGCCCGCACCATCCGCGGCTCGAGAACGAAGGCTTCGGACGACGAGCTACCCGACCACTCGCGACTCTCCGACTCCCAGGCGGCGCGTCGCACTGTCATTAGCCCCTCGGATGCTCTGACCAGCCGGTAGGTGCCATCGCTTCCCGTGACGGAAGATGCATCGTTGAGGGCGACGGATGCGCCTTGCACAGGGACGCCGGCGCGGGTCTTGACCGTCCCCGTAAGGATGACGGGGTTGATCGCCACGGTGAGCGGACCCTCCTCTGGAAGCGCTTCGACATCCACCCTGGTCGGCTCGAAACCGGACGCCTCGGCCCGCACGGTGATCGTCTTCTCATACCAGTCCGTCGATGCCGCGCCGCTCTCGTCAAGTGACGCGACATCGCCGTTGAACGCGATCACAGCATCTGGAATCACCGAGCCGTCCTCCGTCGATAGCGCGACGACGACAAGTTGGGGTATCGGGGGCCCGGGGTCGCGGGCGCTCTCCCCGATCACCAGCAGGGATGGGCCGGCGCAAGCCGCCATGGCGAGAGCCATCGCCAGAGCCACAGTGGGAAGTCGAGACATCACCACACGAGGTTACTTTCCTGGCCAGTCAACGGCCTGGGCTGTTAGCGTTCGGCGGGCAGGACTGGGGGTTGAAGCTGGCGCAACCACAGAGCGATGGCCCTGACTCGGTCGGGCTCTACCTGGGCGAGATCGCGGCCCACGACCTCCTTACCGCTGACGACGAGGTTCGCCTTGCTCGCCTCATGGAGAAAGGCCAGGTGGCCAAGCGGCGGCTCGAGCAACAGGGCGGGCAACGCCTCTCGGTGACCGAAAGCCGCCAGCTGCGGACTGCCGTCGAGGCTGGAGACCAGGCACGCGACGACTTCATCCGCTGCAATCTCCGGCTCGTCATATCGATCTCCAAGCGCTACATGGGCCGCGGGCTCGACATCCTCGACCTGGTGCAAGAGGGCAACCTCGGTCTGATCCGAGCAGTAGAGAAATTCGACTGGCGAAGGGGCTTCAAGTTCTCCACATACGCCACGTGGTGGGTCCGCCAGGCCATCACAAGGGGCCTTGGCAACTCAGGCCGAACCATCCGCCTCCCCGTGCACATGGTGGACATCGTGCGCACCGTTCAGGAGACAACGATCAGTCTGACCGATGCCCTGCACCGTGCGCCAACGGTCAGCGAGATCGCCCAGGCCAGCGGCCTCAGCCCAGAACGCGTGCTCTTCGCCCAGCAAGCTCCCGCCAACATGACGTCCCTTGACCGCCAGGTCGGGGAGGACGCCGATGCTGCGTTCGGGGATTTCATCGAGGACGAGGGCGCCATCGACCCCTTCGCGATCGCTGCCGAACAGGCAAGGCGGACCCGCCTCCTCAGAGCCCTGACGTCCCTCGGCGCTCTGGAGCGAGCCGTGATGATCGCTCGGTTCGGACTCGACGGGGCCGAGCCCAGGACCCTCAACGAAGTGGCAGACGCCACTGGGTTGACGAGAGAACGTGTCCGTCAGATTGAGGCTCGCACGTTGGCCAGGCTTCGCCACCCCAGTGGCAACTTCGGACTCGAAGGCCTCGCCTAGCGATCTATGCCCGCCGGGCTCGAACCAGAGTGTCGATGGCGATACCGGTGACTCCAGACCGGTCGACCGGCCGTCCCACCGCTTCCGCTTTCTCGATCTCCAAGTCGCCGATCATGTCCGTGATGTCGGAGGGTCGATACAGCAACTCAGGGAGCTGAGGTCCGCCGATGCCCTTTTCGATGTTGTCGGCGTGATGACCTACGACAAGCAGCGTCCCGCCGACGGCTAGCCCCCAGCACGCGTTCGCCAGGGCTGATCTCAGCTGGTCATGCGGCAGGTGCAGATAGAACACGGCCACCAGATCGAATGCAGGCTCCGGCTGGTAGGTAGTGGCGTCCTCGACCAGCCAATCGATCTCGAGACCGGCCTCCTGTGCCAGCTCGGTGCCCTTCTGGATGCCCACCGCCGACGAATCAACAGCGGTGACTCGCCATCCCTTTGTAGCTAGCCAAATGGCATTGCGGCCCTCGCCACAGGCGACGTCCAGGGCGGCTCCAGGCGCCAGCTCCCCCACCTCTGATACCAGGAATCTGTTGGGCTGCTCCGTCCACAACAGACCTTCGGCGGCGTAGCGCTGATCCCAGTCCATCAATACTCTCGGCTGCTGCGCTTCTCCTTCTTGGCCTGACGCTTTTCCTTCAGGGTCTTGGAAGCCACCTTCTTGGTGGAGCTCTTCGCCTTGTCTTTGTTGGCCATAAATGCCTCCTGGCTGTGCATTTTAGGGGAATCCGTGCAGGCACTTCGACATCTGCGTGAAAGGCGGTTTACCCTCACCACATGGACCTATACGCACGCGTCAACATCCTCGGCGGTCGAGCCGTCCGCCTCCCCCAAGGCGACATCGATAACGCCATCAGCCTCGACGCAGATCCTCTTGCTCGGGCAGAGGGTTGGGTAGACAAGGGGGCAGACAGGCTGCACATCGTCGATCTCGACGCCGCGGCCTACGGCGACTACCGCAACCGCCCGCTGATCGAATCGATTGTCGTCGGAGTCAAGGTGCCGGTTCAGGTGGCAGGCGGAATACGGACGCAGGTGGAGGCCGAACGCCTGCTCGAGGGCGGGGCATGGCGGGTGGTCATGGGTACAGCTGCGCTGACCGAACAGAACCTGGTGTGGGATCTATGCCGCAAGCATCCGGGGAAAGTTGCCGTAAGCCTCGACGTGCTGCCCGATGAGGAACTGCTCGTTCGTGGTTGGAAAGAGCACAGTGGCCAGTACCTCGAGGAAACCCTCATCGAGATGTCGTCTGGTGGCGCCGCCGCCTTCCTGGTGAGCGAGGCACTCCGCGATGCTCTGGCGGAGCCGCCCAACTTCGAAGTCCTCCTGTCCGCCCTGGCTGCCGTTGACGAGCCAGTCATCGCCGCCGGTGGCGTGCGCAACCTCGACGATCTGGCCCAGCTCAAAGCCTTGCGAAAGAACGGCAAACAACTTGGGGGTGTCGTTGTGGGACGTGAGGTCACCGAGGGCCGCTTCACCATGGACGAGGCCGCGAAACTGTTGGCGGGCTAGCTGCTGTCGGAGCTGGAGTCTCCGGAAGTAGAACCGGAATCCTCCGAGCTGGAATCACTCGCAGAAGCCGCCTGATCCTTGTCGGGCGACCTGTAGACGGAGGTCTGCTTCTTGCTGAGCCCCTTGTGCTTGGGACACGCCGCAACGGTTCCATCTCGCCACTTCCCGTTGCAGTAATGGCTGGTGGCCATCGATGCTCTCCTCTCGAAGGCGAGAGCGTAGTGGCCAGACGGCCGATGCTCTGCTGGCACCGAAAAGCACTGCAGGTCCGGACGCCTCCAGTCGATGGCTCTCCGCGACCAGCGGCCGATGCGTCTCAGTTGCGGATCACGAGATCCCGTGAGCGTGAGCTGGCATCTGGTCGTCAGTCAGAGTTTCCGTCTCAGTTCCGTATGAGGCCCCGAGCCTTCTCACCGTCAATCCCGGTCCGGTGCCGGCGTGAACCACCGAGCGGCCGCGTGCATCCGGCAGCGCGAAGTTGGTGCGGCCGTCGCCGCCGTAAGTCGTCCCGAGAACCGAGAAGAGAGCTGTGTTCGAGCCGATGTCCAGCAGTTGGCCATCGCACAGCGAGAATCCGCTCGGCGCGAAGTTGCCGGCGAACCACTTGATCTCGCCGAGGAATGTGTCGTTGGTTGGCACCGAACCGCCCCTGCTGGGGAAGGTCCCGCCCGTTGCGATGATGCAATTCAGCGCGAGGTCGGGCTGCAGGTTGTTATGGGCGGCGTCGCCTCCAGCGCCATCAGTCACGGCGGGAACGGCGCGCAAACCGCGAGTCCTGATATCCATCTCCATCATGTTGTCCACCATCTCGCCGAACGCCAGCCACATGCCAGCCTGGGACGGATCGTCGCTGATCGGCAACAGATTCCAGTAGTTGATGGCGGCCTGCGCGTCCTCCAGGGTCACAACGTCGTCCCCCGGCTCGGCCCATCCACTCGTTTGGGCGATCGCGGCACCGCCGAGCATGCCAACGACCAAAGCGGACACGAGCAATATCGATACGAGCGGGACCTTGGAAATGCGCGCCATTGGGTTCTCCTCACCCTCGGGTACCCCCATGGGGCCTGTTGGCGGAACCTACACCCCCCGGGTGATGTAGCGTTATTCCAGCCACCGAGGAGGCGAAGTGACGGAGCCCACCAAGGAATACAGCGCCCGCATCCGGGTCAAGCTCACCGATGATCTACTGCCGGCACCGTTGCTCTCCAAGGCCGAGCTCGAGGCCCACCTCGTCGAAGCTCTGGGCGTTGCCAACCCGGACACTCCAATCGTGTCGGTCACCGTTTACGACCCATCCGACACCAGAACACGCCGCCGCTAACTCGTAGGGATTGAACAGCGGTTCATCCCTGTGGCTTGCGTCGCGACTCCTTCGAGGAACGCCAGGCATGGTTGCTAAGGCCGAGTGTCATGGCGTCAGGAGCACCAGGCCCGGATGCCCCGGTATCAACGAATGCTCCTCCTCATCTCCACCGGTGCGCGCGGAGGTTCTGGACCTCGATCCAACGGTTGTTAGGGAACGAAAGCAAAGGCGCCGGCGAATGTTGGCAGGCTGATGCCGGACTGAAACTCCAAGGTGTCCGGATCGAACGAGAGCGCTTGACTGTCGGTACTGTTGACAACCCAGATAGCATCGTTCGTGAGAAGGATGGGATAGGGAATCCCGGCCGCTCCGCTGCCCACCTCGACCCGGTCAACCTCGCTTCCGGACGCCGGATCGAACTTGATCAGCATCGCGTCGAGACCCTGAGTCGCCCACAGATAGCCGAAGGCCACTTCAACGACAACCTCGCCGTCTCCATGACCACCAATCTCGAACAGATCGAGAACCTCGCCTGTCGAGAGATCCAGCTTCGCTATCGCAGAAAGAGGAGCTGTCAGTCCATCAAGAGTTCCGGGTCTTGTTCCCCCAACCCACAGGGCACCGAAGCCGACAACCATCGAATCAGCGATTACTCCCGAGTCAACGGGCTCTCCGACGGTGACAGTCGTCGGATCTACCTTGCTAACACTGGCCACAGACTCGATGTCACCACCGTGAACCCACACATCGTTCCCTGATCCGGCCACGAGGTCGTAGTACGTGCCCGGCGGCGGCACCGCGGTTCCCCTGATCGTCATCCCATCACGCTCAACGCCGACGAGCTGCGCGTCTGCCCCGATGAGTCCAGCAATCACCCATGCCATGCTGTCGGTAACCGCCAAACCAGCGAGCTGGCCGGGGAGAGTCACGGTCCCTCTTTCGTCGCCGGATTGTGCATCGACGGATGCGAGCGAGCCCTCCGAGTCAGCAAACCACAGATGGTCATGCGCGACCACCAAGCCGTAGGGGTTGCTGTGGCCGCCAACGAACTCTCCCTGAGTCTCGGCAAGAAGGTCGACGACATCGATTCCGAGTCCTGTGGCCACGAAGATCTGGGTCCCGTCGCTCGTGGTCTCGCTTCCGGTGCCCTCGGAATCCACGCCCCCATCGGAGTCGTCAGATCCTGCTGCGGTGGAATCCGATGTGCTGCCGGTATCGGAAGGGGCATCGGCGGACCCTCCCCCACCGCAGGCCGCAAGAAGAAGCGCCACGGCAACAAACGGAATCCAACGGCGCATGGTTCTCCCCTCGACGCGCCGCGCACACTACACATTCACCCATGGCGCTGTCAGACCGACCCGAGGCGTGGGATGCGCCCCCGGCACGCCGCCACGCTTCGACGTCGGGCAGCGACCTTGACGACCGATTAACGACGCAACACCCCAGAGGCGTATCGTTCTTCTCAACCGCCAAGGAGGTTGAAGTGGTCGAAGCGTACATTCTGATCCAAACCGAGGTCGGCAAACAGCCCACGGTCGCGGCGGCGGTCGGTGAGATCGAAGGTGTCCTCACTGCTCACAGTGTCGCCGGACCCTACGACGTGGTCGTTCGGGTCGAGGCCGAGGACGTCGATGCCCTTGGCAAGCTGACATCCTCCAAGGTCCAGGCGATCGATGGGGTAACCCGCACCCTCACCTGCCCAGTGCTTCACTTCTGAAGGGAAGCTAGACGGCGATTCCGATCAACGATCCTGCTTGCGGAGAGCGGCCTTCTTGACGGTGCGGCGGCGTTGGCCGGGGACAGGTCGGCAGCGAGGGCAATGGCGGGCCGGAGAGCGCACGGGAGATCCGCAGACTTCACAGAAGATGAAGAGCATCATCGCCATCGACTCCTTTCTGGGGCTTTTAAGCCTTGTACCTACAACATCGGCAATAGATGCCCGACGGTGAGAAGTATTCACCGGCCAAGGCGCCGTGACCGAGACCGAGGTCGGCGATGAGGAGTCCTGTTACGAGGTTGCAATAACCCTCGATGACGGCAGCAAAGTAGACGTGCAGCTCGACGCGGACTTCAACGTCGTCGGCTCAGAACCCGATGGAGTCGACGAGAACGACTCCTATGGAGATGCTGACTGAAGCCACGCATCGGAGGTATCCGACTAGGCCGGCTCCGCTGGCGACAACACCTCAATATCCGTTAGCGTCATGGAACATGGCCGACGCACTGAAGACGAGCCGCAAGATCTACGACCTGCTGATCTCGAAGACGACTGCGCCTCCCCCTGCCATGCGTGCCTGGACGGGTGAGACTTGGGGCTCTCCTGACGCAGCCGCGACGATGGTCCTGAATCATCCCGGATCGCTCCGAGCCGCGTTGCTGCCACCTACGGACCTGGTCGCCGGCGAGGCCTACATCTACGACGACATAGACATCGAGGGCGACCTGGTCGGCATGATGACCTTCGCATCCCAGCTCGATGCCCTCCGCCACTCTCGGCTGTCGGTCGCCAGGCTCCTCCGGCTGCTCCGCCGGCTCCCTGCAGAGAACCGGCGCAAGGAGGTCACCAGACCTGGTTTCAAGGGCCGCCGGCACTCAACCGAACGCGACGACTCCGCGGTGCGCCATCACTACGAGACGGGGAACGAATTCTTCGAGCAGTTCCTCGACCCCGAGATGGTCTACTCATGTGCCTACTACCTCGACCCGACCGAGTCCCTTGAGACTGCCCAGCGTCGCAAGCTCGATGTCATCTGTCGCAAGCTGCAGCTCGAGCCCGGCCAGCGCCTCCTCGACGTGGGCTGCGGTTGGGGAGCCCTCGTACTGCACGCCGTCGCCAACTACGGCGTCACCGCCGTCGGCATCACGGTGAGTCCGGCCCAAGCGGCCGAGGCGATGCGCCGAGTAACTCGAGCCGGGCTCGATGATCGGATAACGATCGAGGTACGTGACTACCGCGACGTCTCCGGTGACTACGACGCCATCTCGTCCGTCGGCATGTTCGAGCATGTCGGTCGCGAACAGCTGGGCGAGTACTTCAGCAAGCTCCACGACCGGCTGGTCCCAGGCGGTGTGTTGCTCAACCACGGAATAGCGAATCGGTCGCGACCGAGCAGGTACCGGCTCCGTCGATCTCGACCGACCTTCGTCAACACCTACGTGTTCCCCGACGGTGAGTTACTGCCGATCGAGACGTCCATCGCCGTCGCCGAGGGAGCGGGATTCGAGACCAGGGACGTTGAGAGCCTGCGCGCTCACTATGCGCTCACCCTTCGGCAGTGGGTCGCCAACCTGGAAGAGAATCGCAAGGCCGCAGTGGAGGCCGCCGACGAGAAGACATATCGCATCTGGCGGATGTATATGTCGGGCTCCGTGGCAGCCTTCGAGCTGGCGGGCATCTCGATCTACCAGGTCCTCCTCACCAAACCAGACCGACCATGGTCCTTCGGCCGCAGGTGGGCCCTCCCCGCAGACGATGCCGGTGGGGCCACCTCCGCGTCACGCGATGGCTGACGAGTAGCCGGTTAGGCCACGGTTGAGGCCGGTACCGTCGGTCTAATGGAATTGGGCATCACGACGTTCGCTGAGACATTCGCAGATCCGGATTCGGGAACACTGATAACTCATGGCGACCGACTGCGTCAGGTGCTCGAGGAGGTGGAGGTCGCCGAGGCCGTCGGCTTGGATGTCTTCGGGATCGGGGAGCACCACAGGTCCGACTTCGCCGCTTCATCCCCCGCCACCGTTTTGGCGGCCGCCGCCGGCAAAACAGAATCCATCCGACTGACACCCGCCGTAACGGTGCTCAGCTCCGACGACCCGGTCCGGGTCTTCCAGGAGTTCGCCACGCTTGACCTCGTATCGTCGGGACGGGCGGAGCTGATGGTCGGCAGAGGCTCTTTCATCGAGTCCTTCCCCCTGTTCGGTTTCTCGCTCGAGAACTACGAAGAGCTGTTCGCCGAAAAGCTCGACCTGCTCCTCACGATTCGGGACAACGAATCCGTGACTTGGTCAGGCAAGTTCCGCCCACGCTTGGAGAACCAGCAGATCTTCCCTCGCCCAGAGCAAGACCCCTTGCCGATCTGGGTCGCGGTTGGTGGAACCCCGCAATCCATAGTGCGAGCCGCCACCAGGGGGCTACCCGTTGCCCTGGCGATCATCGGTGGCGATCC
>JAZFSG010000008.1:0-15874 GCA_036446035.1 Acidimicrobiia bacterium
CACAGAAGGGATATGATAATGAAACGCATTAGTATGAGTGTGATCTTCCTGATGGCAGCCCTGGCGATCCTGTGGGCCATTCTACGGTGGACTTCATCCGCAGTTGGTCGGGCGTTTCAATCTCGGCAGGGGCTGGGGACACGAGATGTTCCTGGCCGGTGATCGCGTCTTCGTGATCTCCAACGGCTCACGCCCCAGCAGGACCGTCACTGCTGCCCCCAACGTGTGGGAAGGCGACTACTTCGTGCCGCAGGTCGGCGTGACGCTCATCTCTGAGATCGACGTCTCCGACCCCGACTCCATGGAGGTCGTTCGCGACCTATATTTCGACGGTACCTACGTCACCAGCCGCCTCAGTGATGGAACGGTTCGCATCGTCGTCAGGACCCAGCCGACCGGTCTCGAGTTCGTCTACCCCAAGGGGAGCGGCCTCAGGGCGGAGCGCGTCGCCGAGGAAGCCAACCGTCGGGTAATCGAAGACAGCACCATCGAGAACTGGCTTCCCTACTTCGTGCTGGAAGACGCGGTGCAAGATGAGACCGAAGGCACGCTGCTCGAGTGCGGCGATGTCTATCTCCCCGACGAGTCGGCCGGTCTCGGCTTGACCGCCGTGCTGACCCTCGACACCGAAGACGGCGTCCGGGTCGGTTCGGGCTCGGCTGCCATCTTCGCCCAGGGCGAGACGGTGTACGCCAGCTCAGACAACCTCTATGTCGCCACCAATCCCTGGGTGCAGCCGGCACTTCTCGAGAGCGACTGGGAGAGTGTTGCCGCCGACTTCGCTACCACCATCCACCGCTTCGACACCACCGACCCACAGCACATCAGCTACGAGGGCTCGGGTGCGGTCACCGGGTACCTCCTGAACCAGTTCGCCCTCTCCGAGCATGAGGGCCATCTACGGGTCGCTTCCACCGATGCCGCGGCTCGCTGGGGGTTCAGTTCCGAGCAGCACAGCCTCGTTTCCGTGATCAACATCGAGAGCATGGAGACGGTTGGCCAGGTAGGCGGTCTCGGGAAGGGTGAGCAGATCTACTCGGTGCGCTTCATCGGCGACGCCGGTTTCGTCGTCACCTTCCGACAGGTCGATCCGCTGTACGCCCTCGATCTCTCGAACCCCGAGAGCCCTGAGCTGCTCGGCGAGTTGAAGATCAACGGCTATTCGGCCTATCTGCACCCTGTTGGCGAGAATCGGCTTCTCGGCGTCGGCCAAGACGCCACTTCAGAGGGCCGCATCCTCGGCACCCAGGTATCCCTGTTCGACATCTCCGACCTCGCCAACCCGTCGCTGATCGACAAGGTGACGCTCGGCGGTGACGGTGGGAACTCCGAGGTTGAGTACGACCACCGGGCATTCCTGTACTGGGCGCCTGCGGAGCTGGCGGTGATGCCGGTGCAGACCTGGACCTGGGACGGCCGCAGCGACTCCTACTTCAACGGTGCCATCGGCGTCCATGTACACGAGAATGAGGTCCACCTCCTCGACCGTATCTCGCACCAGTCGTCCCAGGACTACTGGGAGTACGGCAGTCAGATCCGTCGCTCGATGGTCATCGGAGACGAGCTCTACACCATCTCCGACGGCGGCATCAGGGTCTCGGACACCGACGACCTGCGTGAACTCGGCTGGGTGTCCTTCAGCGCCTAGCGATACTCGGGGTTGGGGAAGTCGAAGCGGCAGCCAGCGTCCCACTCGGAGCGCTGGTTGCCGTATGCGGGAATGCCGCCTGCGTCCTTGAGCAGCCTTGCCATGTGCAGCAGGTTCCAGGTCATGAAGGTGGTGTTGCGGTTGGTGAAGTCGTTCTCGGGACCGCCCGAGTCGGGATCCATGTAGGAGGGCCCCGGCCCTGCCTCGCCGATCCACCCGGCGTCGGCCTGCGGGGGAACGGTGTAGCCGAGGTGCTGTAGCGAGTACAGCATGTTCATGGCCGAGTGCTTTACTCCATCTTCGTTTCCCGTTATCAGGCAGCCACCGACCTTGCCGTAGTAGGCGTATTGGCCATGTTCATTGAGCTGTGACGAGTTGCCATAGAGGCGTTCGATGATCCTGGTGACAACTGATGACTTCTCACCAAGCCAGATAGGCGATCCCAATAAGAGGATGTCTGCCTCCTGCACCTTGGCATAGATGCGAGGCCATTCATCTACCTCCCATCCATGCCCCGTCATGTCGGGCCAGACTCCGGTTGCGATTTCGTGATCGAGGGCTCGGATCAGCTCGGTCGAGACGCCGTTGGCCGCCATGATGGCCATCGAGATGTCCATCAGGCCCTGGGTGTGGGAGAGTTCGGGCGATTTCTTCAGGGTGCAGTTGATGAAGAGCGCCTTGAGGTCGGAGAAGTCATAGGGGCTGTCGTCGCACTGTTTCTGCTGGCGCTCGGTGAGGGTCACAGATCTCCTTGCGAGGGGGGAACTGAAGCTAGCGGCGGCCACCGCCTAGATTCATCTCGTGACCGATCTATTCGTCGTTGCCGGAGTTGTCCTCGGTTATTCGTTGATCTCTCGACGGCTCGAGTCGACGTTGGTGACCGCACCCATGGTGTTCGTCACCACCGGCATACTTCTCGGTTCGTCCGGTCTCGATGTGTTCGAGCTCGGGCTGGACGAGGGCGCCGTGCGCCTCCTGGCCGAGGCGACGTTGGTGCTCCTGCTGTTCACCGATGCCATCCGCATAGATGTCATGCGCCTTGGCGACCAGATCGACCTGCCTGGGCGTTTGCTCGGCATCGGCCTTCCTTTGACGGTGCTGGCCGGCACAGGAGCCGCACTGTTACTCCTCGATGGCTTTGGGTTGTGGGAGGCCGCGCTGGTGGCGGCCATCCTGGCGCCGACCGATGCTGCTCTCGGGCATGCTGTTGTCAGCAACCCGCGAGTGCCTGTGCGCATCCGCCAAGGACTCAACGTCGAGAGCGGTCTCAACGACGGGTTGATGCTTCCCGTCATCACGCTCTTCTTGGCGCTTGCCGCTACCGGGACGGATCTGGAGACGCCCGCGTTCTGGGCAACCTTCGTTGCCAAGCAGGTGGGCTTCGGTGTCGGCGTCGGGGTCGTCGTTGGCGGTGGCGGTGGGTGGCTGCTCGATCGGTTCGCGAAGCGGGGATGGGTTGACGGTGCCTTCCGCCAACTGGCGACGCTGGCTATCGGCGTCGGCGCATTCGCCGGTGCCGAAGCCGCCGGTGGCAACGGATTCGTGGCGGCGTTCGCTGCCGGCCTGGCTTTCGGCTTCGCGGCCCGAGAGCACTGCGGCGGCGCCTACGACTTCGCCGAGGACGAGGGCCAGCTGTTGGCCCTTCTCACCTTTCTGTTCTTTGGAGCGGCAGTCGCCGGGCCGGCCCTCGGCGAGCTGGACTGGCGGATCCTTGTCTACGCCGTGGTCAGCCTGACGATCGTGCGGATGGTCCCCGTGGCGCTGTCCCTGTTGGGGACCAAGTTCCACCGGCCAAGCGTTCTATACCTCGGTTGGTTCGGACCAAGGGGCCTGGCGTCCATCCTCTTCGGTCTCTTCATTCTCGAGGAGGCAGACCTCCCGATGGCCGATGACATGTTCCTCGTGGTAACGGCGACGGTGCTGCTGAGCATCTTCGTCCACGGCGTGTCTTCGGTGCCCATATCGAATCGCTTTGCCGGCTGGTTCGAAGCCCACGGTGCCGGGCATACACCCGAGGCCGAGCCGGTGGAGGAGATGCCGACTAGGTGAGGGCAAACTACGCTGGAGGAGTGCCCACTCTGCGTGTGGGAGGGAGGAACGCGTGACAAAACGGCGTCGCCTGGCACTACTGGGAGGCTTGTGGATCGTCCTCGCAGTTGGCGGCGTCATATGGGCGTCATCGAGCATCGATTCCGACATCGAGGATGGCACCCGGGCGGCCCTCGCCGGCTCTGGAGTGGGCATTGAGGTCGACGGCCGCGATGTGACGCTCATCGGTGACCCCGATCCCACGATCGAGGCGTTGGCTCGGGGGGTCGACGGCGTTCGCACGGTGCGTTGGCGAGGCGAAGACGGCGAAACTGCCGCTCCGACATCGATCCCATCGACCGAGCCAACCGGGACGGAGACACCTGCCTCAACGGCGCCCGCAACCACCGAGGCGCCTCCCGCTACGGCTCCCGCCGGCCAGGCCAGTTTCCGGGCCGGCCTGGTCAACGGACAGCTAACTCTTTCCGGCGCACTGCCCAGTAGTGAGGTGATGGCCGGCATCGCACAGGCTGCCGACCTGGTGTACGCGCCGCTGATAACGGATGAGCTCGTCGAGGATCCGGCCGCACCTGGCGGAGATTGGCTCTCTGGCCTGCCGCAAGCGGTTTCGCTGCTCCCCATCGCCGGTAACGCAGCCTTCGAGATCACCGGCGACATGATCGTGATCACCGGTTCGACCGGAAGCGACGAGAAGAAGGCGTTGCTCGAGGGGGCGTTGCGACGGTCGCTTGGTGAGACGCTCACATACGACAATCAGGTGACGGTCACGGGCAAGACGCCACCGGCGTTCTTCGCCAACGCAGGTGGCGACGGAACCGTCGTGCTGGCGGGCGCCATGCCAGACCAAGCCGCCATCGACCTGATCGCCGCTGCGGCCGGACAAGCCTTCGGCCCGGAGAATGTTGACGTCCAGATGGCCATCGACGACAGCACCGAGGCCACCTTCTCGGTCTTTCGCATTCCTTTCATATTCGCCCCGCTGTCGTTGGTGCCGCAGTGGGAGATCAATATCGAGAACGATGTCATCAGCGGAGGGCTGCGTGGCGGCGCCTCCTTCGATTTCGACAGCGCACGGTTGAGTCCACAGCTTGAACAGCTCGCCACCATCGCCGCCGGCATCATCGCCCGTAACCCGACCGTTGCCGCCTCCATCGAGGGTTACACCGACTCCCGAGGCAGAGCCGCCTACAACCTGGATCTCAGCCAGCGCCGAGCGGACGCCGCCAGGGACTTCATCATCGCTCTGGGCATCGCACCGGAACGGCTGACTGCTCAAGGCTTCGGCGAGACCTCTCTTCTCGCCGACAACTCAACCGAGGCCGGACGCGCCCAGAACCGGCGCATCGAATTCTTGCTAGGACCAATCGAAGGAGGAGGCTGATGCGAGGAATCGGCTATCTGGTCGTTGAGATCGTTCTACTGCTGATCGCCTCAGGCGTCATCGGCTATCTGGTCGGTCGAGTCATTCACCGTCGGGCGGGCGGAGGCTCGTTGCGAGGTGGCGCCCATCCCGACGTGGCGTCTCTGGAGACGAAATCCCGAGTGCTGGAGGGCCGGCTCGCTGAGACCCAAACGGAGGTCGAAGAGCTGAAGCGCCAGTTGACGCTGGAGCGCCTCCGCTCCCAAGGCGACGTCGGCTCCGCATAGGGTCGACAGGTAGCACGGCGTCGGAGTAACTCTGAGGTATTCGCCAGCGTGCGCCTAGCCTCGCCATCAATCACAGCAAGGCTTCCGCTTTCGTGAATGTCATCTTCGCAACGACGGAGCTGCCGCCGCTTGAGGCTGGCGGCTCCGGCTACCTGATCGACAGGCTTCGCGGCTTGCTCGAGGCAGACGGCCACCGAGTTCGTGTGGTCGTTGCTGCCGACGGCCACATCGATGATCCCGATGTCCACGTCATCGGAGCATTCGCCGACCACGCAGCTCGGTCTCTGGCGGTGGCTGAGGCAGTGGCCGACCTCGTTGCGACCGAGTCTGTAGATCTTGTCGAGTTCCAGGACTTCTATGGGCTGGCCTTCGCCGCCCTCGCCGATAGGGGTCGCTACGGCCTGGTGAACACGACCGTTGCAGTCCGCTTCCACGGGCCTATGGGCTCGATTCTCGACGCCATAGGGCATCCGTCAACCGGGTTCGAAACGGTCCTCGAGATGGAGCGCCGGGCGTTCGACATGGCAGATGTCGTCCTGGTGCCGTCCCCTGCAATGGTCGACCACGTTGCCGCGTCCTTCGGCGTCGAGCGGGGGCGCCTGGTCGTCGCCGAGCCTGCCCGCAGCGACGCCATCAAGCGTGTCGCCTTCGCCCCCGGACCCCGACCGCAGCTTGTTGTCTACGGCAAGAGAGCAGAAGTGAAGGGAACTTTGCGTTTCGTCGAGGCCATGATCCCGCTCCTGGAGTCGCGGCCAGATCTGGAGGTTCGTTTCATCGGATCAGACGATTGGAGCTGGGCCGAGAATCGGCCAGTCACCGACATCGTTGTCGACCGCATTCCGAGTGAGTTCTCTGACCGCGTCAGCTTCGAGCCAATGGCCCAGCCGGCCGAGCTGGGGGCTCGGTTGGCCGGTGCCTGGCTGGTTGTGGTGCCGAGCCTGTTCGAGTCCTTCTGCCTGGCCGCTCACGAGGTTCGCGCCGCAGGGCTGCCACTTGTAATCGCCGACCTCGACGCGTTCCGCGACTACTTCGATGAGGGGGCGGTCCGCTACGACGGATCGGCGCTCGGAATGCAGGTGACCGTCCACGAATTGCTGTCAGATCCGCAACGGCTGGCGGCGTTGGCAGCTGCCCCGCTCCCCGCATACCGAGACCCGCTTGACGCCTACCGATCGCAGCTGCCCGCCGTCCGACACCCCCAGAGCCAGTCGGGGCTGGCCACGGTGGCAACCCAAGCCGTTGCCGCCCTTTCCCAACGGCCTCCGTCCGCCGTGCACTCTGCACTACGCCGAGCGTTGCGCATCCTGCCCCGGCCGGTCGCAGGCTTGGCGATCCGCGTTCTCCCGCAGTCTGTAAAGGACCGCTTTCGAAGCGCCGCCAGCTGGCCGGAGGAGGAGGCCCGGAGGGCCCGCGTCAGTCGTAATGAAGGCATCCACCGGCGGGGCGCGGCGCTACCGCCGGTCGGACAACCCGACGTCAGCGTCGTCATTCCTTGCTACGAGCAAGGCGAGTGGCTCACCGACGCCGTCGCCAGCGTGTACGAACAGAACCATGACTCGTGGGAGATCATCGTCGTTGACGATGGCTCGAAGTCGACCGAGACCATCAGTGTCATCGACGCCGTCGGCGAGTTGCCTCGCGTCAGTGTTGTCCGTCAGGACAACCGTGGCCTGCCCGCGGCACGCAACGCCGGCATCGCTTCGGCAAGGGGCCGCTACGTGGTGCCCCTTGATGCCGATGACGAACTCGGGCCCGGCTTCATGACCGAAATGGTGACGGCGCTTGATCGCAATCCGAGGGCGGCGTTCGCTCACTGCTGGGCCGAGATGTTTGGAGATGTGTCGGAGCTCTGGGTAACGCGCCCCTTCAACCTCTATCAGATGCTCCTCTCCAACTCGGTTGTCGGCTGCGTCGCGCTGCGCCGCGAGGCCTGGGAGTCGGTTGGGGGCTACGACGAGACGATGGTCAATGGCAACGAAGACTGGGAGTTGTGGGTGAGGCTGTCGCTCGCCGGCTGGCTCCAGGTCGGGGTACGCCAGGTGCTCTTCCGCTACCGCCGGCTGGGAACGTCGATGTCAACGCGGACGGAGGCCCGGTTCGAAGCAGGAAGAATGGAGATCGCGGACCGTCATCGCGATGCCTACGGTGCGGACGCTCTCGTCACGATGAAGCGCGGTTGGTATCCAGCCGTCTCGCTGATCGCAACGCCGACCATCTCGGGACTCGAGATCCACGATCTCGACGACTGCGAGGTGATCGTTGTCGGCGGCGAGCCGGACGAATCGCTCCAGGAGTTGTGCCGCAGTCGCGGCTGGCCGTTGCGGGTGACGGCCGACACAGAGGTAGCGGTGGCGACATCACGAGGGAAGTATGTGACAGACGCCGTGGCGGTCAGCTGGGCGAAGGCCAACGGCCTCGGTCAGGCCGCCGCGGCGCTCGAGGACGAGTTGGCGGCCTTCGCAGTGACCGACGATTCAGGCATTGCGTTGTTGTGGCGTCGCTGGGCGCTAGTCGACAAGGACTCCCCACACTCGAAGACGATCACCAGGGGCCATTTCGGCGCCGCGATCGGTGAGACGTCCCTAGCCAGGGGCGCGTTCATCGATCCGGCCTGGGAGCTACCGCCTATCGAGATGGCCCTGTCCGTCCATCGCCAATCGCCCGAGGTCGAAGGGTTCCCCGTCTTCTAGCTCTCTGGTCGCAACACGAAGGCCGCCCCGATCCCGGCCATGAATCCGAAGGCGTGGCCTTCCCACGAAATGCCCGGTCGGGGTATGAGTCCGACGATCAAGGCGCCGCCGTAAACCACGCCGACCACGAGGGCGATGACGATCGATCGCAGGCTCTTGGTGAAGTAGGCCTTGGCCAGGAGGTACCCGAGGTACCCAAAAACGACTCCGCTGACGCCGATGTGGATGCGGGAGCGAGCGAACACCCAAGTGAGAGCCCCACCGCCAAGAGCGACAATGGCGGTGACGGCCCCCCAGCGCCGGATGCCATCTGTCATGACGAGCGCACCGAGCACCGCGAAAGGTGCTGAGTTGGAGGCGAGGTGACCGAACCCGCCGTGCAGCAGGGGAGCCCACAGGATGCCATCCAGGCCGGAGACTGTCCGCGGCAGGATGCCATGGCGGTCCAGCGAGTCGTCGAAGGCGATGGCATCCACGATCTCAACTGACCACAGCAGCGCCAGCGCGCCTCCGATAGCCATCGCAGCAAGGCGTATTGGGGATTGGCGGTCCATGCGCCGAGGCTAGGTGCGTTGGCGAGGCTCCATGCGCGGCGGCTAGGTTCCATGTACTATGTCGGTCCGAGGGCACATGGCGTGGAAACTTGAAGCCATCGGCTTTCCCCACACGGGAGAGCCAATGCGGTGGAGCGGAGATCTGAGCGCTCAGATTCTTCCCCACGGGGTCCTGGCGTGCCGTGCCGCGATCCTCAATCTCCTTGCAGATGGAGCCGCCTCCGGCGTTCGGCGCTGGTCGGCCGTTGGAGCAGTCACCCACCCGCCAACGCGCCGCAAGCCAATCACCGTTGCTTATGGCGAGGTGCTCGTGCCGAAGGCGGTGGCTCCCAAGCTGACAGAGGCCGCCTACGAGCGGCGGACGATCTTCGACCTACTGGTAGGGATGAAGGACCCCGGCGAGACGCTCGCCGAACTGGAGGCCATCGCCAACCACCGGACGCTTGGCAACGACCCCATCACCAACCTTTTGATTCATTCCGGCCAGCCATCCTCCGCTATCTACGAGGTGCTTGGCCGCATCGTCTAAGCCGCCGCCCTTCAGTGAAGCGGCCGGCTTGGGCGTACTACCAGGTTGTCGAGGAGCCGCCTCGAGACTGCAGTGATGTCGGCCACTGCGATGCCGAACACCTCTTCGTTGGCCTGAGATGGCTTGCGGTAGCCGCTTATCTTGCGTACGAACTGCAGCGCCGCAGCCTCGATGTCTTCGTCGGTGGCCGCCTGCTCGGCGTCGCGCAACGTCTTGATGCTTCTGCACATGGCACGAAGCTAGCCGAACCCAGCCGACTCAAACTTCGCGGCCAGATCAGTGGCTGGTGGAAGCACGCCTCAGCATCCGCATCCAGAAGAACCCCGACTCCTTGTTCTCGGGCGTGAGCCGAGGGAGATGAGCCGAGCGGCGCACGTAGTGCGAGGGCTCGTCGAGGTCATGGAGGCGATAGCGAGCGAGGCGTGCCGCGTCGGGTTCGGGCCGTTTCCAGAGGTCGTCCGCCCAGTTGTTGGCGACCTCTTCCTCTGTGGCGAGTGTGCTCATCACCGTCACCATACGCCACCTCTTGGCCGCGGCTAGGGATTTCCGACTCCATTTGTTTCCCATTCTCTGACAGCTCAGCGGTGATCCCATTGGCGCGGTCCCGACCCGGCCCCTAGGTTCGGTTCATGGATCTAGAGGCCCTGCAGCGCCAAGCCAAGACAGTCATGGAGCCGACCGCCTATGGCTACTACTCGGGCGGAGCCGACGATGAACTGACATTGGCCGACAACGTGGCCGCGTGGCGGCGGCACAAGCTGCTGCCCCATGTGCTGCGGGATGTTTCTGTCGTAGATACCTCGACGGAGATCCTCGGTTTCTCGATGAGGGCTCCGGTCCTTGTCGCTCCAACCGGATATCACCGGCTTGGCGACCCCGATGGAGAGGCGGCGACTGCTCGTGGCTCGGCTGCTTCCGGTGCCGTGATGGTGGTGTCGACTCTGGGAACGATCCGGCTCGAGGATGTGGCCGCAGCTGCTCCTAGTGCGCCCCGATGGTTCCAGGTCTACATCCACAAGGATCGGGAGCTGACCGAGGCCATCGTGATGCGCGCCGTCGCCGCTGGTTACGGGGCCCTCATGCTGACAGTCGACCTGGCCGTTCTCGGCAATAGGCGACGCGACGAGATCCACAGCTTCACGCTCCCCGAGGGGATGACGATGGCGAACTTCGAGGAGGCGGTGCCCGACGTTGAAGGGTCGGGGCTCGGCGCATTCGCGACGGCGGCCTTCGACCCCAACCTCACACCCGACGACATCCAGTGGCTGGCGTCCGTGAGTGGGCTTCCCGTTCTGGTGAAGGGGGTGCTGCGCGCCGACGACGCCCTGGTTGCGGTCGATGCCGGCGCAGCCGGAATCGTCGTCTCCAACCATGGCGGTCGCCAACTCGACACGGCAGTGGCGACGGCCGACGCCCTCGGTGCCGTCGTCGAGGCGGTTGACGACCGAGCGGCGGTGCTCGTCGACGGGGGAGTTCGCACCGGCACCGACGTCGTCAAGGCGTTGGCGATGGGAGCTGGCGCCGTGTTGCTGGGCCGTCCCGTGCTGTGGGGCCTGGCCACGGGGGGAGAGGCGGGGGTGGCTGCGGTTCTCGATGGCTTTACGTCAGAAACCGCTCGTGCCATGGCACTTTGTGGCGTGACGGCCGTCGATCAAATCGGCAGCGAGCTTCTCGCTTAGGACAGCCGTTTGGTGGTCTCGCCTATGCCGTCGTGAGCGGTCGGGACGGCGAATCCGCTCCTGGCGAGAACGCCGGCGGCGCCCGGGTTCGATGCCAGGAACGTCGCCGTGAACTCTGAGATGCCGGCGGCGACCGCGGCCTTCTCCAAGAGAGCGACCAAACCAGAGGCAACGCCCAGCCTTCGGTATGAGGGTTTGACAACGAAGGCCACCTCGGCGCTGGCAGCATCGGTTTCCCCTTCGTAGCGGGCGATGGCGACAGGCTCCACACCGTCCCATGCGGTCAACGCAAGGCGCCACACGTAATCGACCGTGACCAGACGGGTGAGATGATGCTCGTCAAGCTGGGGGCGTGGGGTCAGGAAGCGCAAACGGAGCGTCTCGTCGTCTGCGTTCTCGAACTCGGCGCGCAGCAGGGCGGCGTCGCCTGGGATAACGGGTCGCACCGCGAGCCGACGGCCGTCGGCGAGCCCGAGCGAACCCTCCAATTCGATCGGGTATCCGTGTGGGGTCTCTGCCGTCGCATCCAAGGTGCTTGCAATTGTAAGCACTGGTTGCCAAGAAGAAACCGGGTGCCCTGTTGGGGCACCCGGTTCCGGGCTAGTCCTGGGAGGAGGGACCGCAATCAGAAAGCTATGCGGACCCTGTCAAGGAAAGGTGTCTCAGGTGTGAAACGATTGTGAAGACTACGCCAGCTCTTGGGTCACCCTGGCGGCGTGACCCTTTGCCCGAACGTTGTACCAGGCGTGCTCGATGGTGCCGTCGGCACCGATGGCGAATGTCGAGCGGATCATGCCTTCGTACTCGCGGCCGTAGTTCTTCTTTGTGCCCCAGGCGCCATACGCCTTGGCTATCGAATGGTCTTCATCGGAGAGCAACGGAAACGAAAGGTTGTGTTCTGATTTGAACTCGGCGAGGCGCTTCGGTTCGTCTGGGCTGATGCCGACGATCTGGTAGCCGGCTGCAGATAGCGACTCGTGGTTATCGCGAAAGTCGCAGGACTCGGCGGTACAGCCCGGGGTGAAGGCCTTGGGGTAGAAGTACATGATGAGCTTGGAGCCGGCGAAGTCGCTGAGGGCGGTCATGGCACCAGTGTGGTCGGATGCCTTGAACGCAGGAGCCGGCTCTCCGGAACGAAGGTGTTTGGTTGTCATGAGGCGAACCCTATACCGATCTGGCACGCAGCTGACCGCAGGCGGCATCGATATCGCGCCCCCTCGTGTCTCGCACGGTCACGTTGGCTCCGTTCGAGCGAGCGGTTTCGACGAATCTGGCGACGGTCTCTCGGGAGGGGGCGGTGTGTTCTGTCAGGGGTGTCGGATTGAGGGCTATCACGTTGACGTGTGCCTTCATGCGGTGTGCTATCGCCGCCAACTTCACGGCTTGCTCATCAGAATCGTTGACGCCATTCATCAAGGTCCACTCGATCGAAACGCGCCTGCCTTTGGCCTCGAAGAACTCGACGCCGGCCGATATCACGGACTCGAGCGGATAGCGGTCGTTGAGGGGGACCAACGACGAGCGGAGGGCATCGTCTGCAGCGTGGAGGCTGATCGCGAGGTTGACCGGCCACGGCTCGGCTGCCAGGCGGCGGATCCCCGGAACGACACCAACGGTCGACACCGTTATCGACCGTGCTGATCTGCCCATAACTTCGATGAGCCGGCGCAGCGACTCGCGCAGGTGGGCGTAGTTAGCTAGTGGCTCGCCCATGCCCATGAACACGATGTTGCTGACGCGTTGCGGCGAGTCCGGCAACGACCGTGCCTTCAGTGACGCCTCGGCAAGTGCCACCTGGGCGGTTATCTCTCCTGCGTTCAAGTGGCGTTCGAAGCCGAACTGACCGGTGGCGCAGAAAGTGCATGCCATGGCGCATCCAGCCTGACTGGAGATACACAGGGTCGTGCGCTCGTCGTAGCCCATGAGCACGGCTTCGATCGAGGCACCGTCGGGTGTCCGCAACAGCCACTTGCGTGTTGCGCCGCGGTCGCCCTCCTGTTCGATCTCGATGGCGAAAGGCCATAGCGGCTGGAGGCTCGACCTCAGCTCCTGGGACAGATTGGTCATCATGTCTGACGTCAGCACTGGATGTTGGTAGAGCCACTCGGACAGTTGGCGGGCCCTGAAGCCTGGTTCGTCTGGGAGGAGTGAGGCCAGCTCCTCGGGCGCCACCAGATAGGGAGAGGTCACTGGTTAGGTCAGGCGCAGTCGAGCCTGGTCCGCCCAACCCGCCACCTGATCCTCGCTGACGTCAACCGCCTCGGCAGTTGCCGCAACATCGGCCGCGATCAGTTCGGCAAACGTCGTGATACCGGCGTCGGCGAGGCGCTTGGAGTAGGCGGGTCCGATGCCGTTGATCTCGGTGAGATCGTCGCCGAGCATGGCCCGCGTCGCCTTCACCGGTGCTGTCGTCTCGCCGTTGGGGCTGTCTGCTTTGAAGTGAGGGGGAGGGGTTGGGTCTTCGGGGATCCGGACCAGCTTGTCTCGCATCAGGTAGGCGACGGCAGCCACTCCTGTGACGATTCCAACGAATCGAATGAGTCGTCTCATCCCAGCACCCTACGACAACTCCAGTGACCCCATGGCCCCCCAGCGTGGTTGGTGTCAATCGAGCGCTGCACCAGCCAGGCGGCGGCCGCGGTGTTGGCGGCCGGATCGTAGGGCGCCCCGCTGGCGTAGGAGTCGAGGCCGGCCTCGCTTGCGACCCAGTTCCATGTCGAGGCAACGAACTGGAAGAGGCCGGCGGCGCCGGATCTCGGGTTGGTAACGCTGGCATCGCCGTTGCTCTCGCAGCTGATGATGGCGAGCGCTTCCTCGACGCGAGCCCCTGAGAAGTAGCCGGAGACCAGCCCACGCCATTGCTCAACGGCCGGCGGCCAGGAGGTGGTTGGGGGTGCTGTGGTCGGCGGCACGGTCGTAGGTGGCACGGTTGTAGGAGGAACAGTTGTCGTCGCCGTCGTCGTCGTCGGAGGCGAAGTCGCCGGCGGGGGTTTCGTCGTGGTCGTCGTCGGTGGGGTCGTTGTCGTTGTCGTTGTCGTGGTAGTGGTGGTGGACGCCTCCGGTTCCAGAGCACTACGCCCCAGCGGTGCTCGCTGTGGTGGTGACGGCGCCGGAGATGGCTCCGGTTCAGCCAGTGGCACGAGCGGAGCCGCGAACACCGCGGCGGCGGCGGAGGCGTCGATCCCCGGAAGGTCGACGCCAGTTGGAGCGACCGTGCCCCCCGACGAGAACGCGGCGAAGCCAACCATGGATAGAGACACGATGATTATCAGACCCGTGAGGGCTACGGATCTTGGCACTCCGCCTCCTGTGCGCGAGCCAGCGCGGTCGCAACAATGTGGGGTGCCTGGAGGCTAGGTGGCTGCCATCCAGGGCACAACCCGCCGTAGGATTGGCCGTCGTGAAGACCGATTTCTACGTCGCTCCGGGCCCCGTCAAATACACCAGGGGAATGGGGGCGCGGGCCGAGCGGCTCGGATACGACGGCCTGTTCACGGCGGATACTGCCCACGATCCCTTCCTCCCTCTGGTCACGGCCGCGGCCGAGACCGAGCGAATCCAGCTGGGGACGGCCATAGCGGTGGCTTTCGCCAGATCACCCATGACCGTTGCCTACACGGCGTGGGATCTTGCTGCGCTGAGCGAGGGTCGATTCCTACTCGGTCTCGGCACCCAGATCCGAGCCCACATCACGAGACGATTCAGCATGCCGTGGGGTAAGCCGGGCCCGCAGATGCGCGAGTACATCGCGGCGCTGCGCGCTATATGGGCGACCTTCCAGGACGGAGCCAAGCTCGACTTCGACGGCGATTACTACTCCTTTCGTCTCATGACTCCCTTCTTCGATCCTGGCCCCATCGCCCACCCTGACATCCCGATCTACATCGCGGGCGTGGGGGAGTACATGTCACGGCTTGCGGGCGAGGTGTGCCAGGGCTTCCACGCACATCCCTTTCACACCGTGAAATACCTCGACGACGTGGTGCTACCGGCGATGTCTGATGGTGCAGTCAAAGCCGGCCGCTCCCTCTCGGATGTTGACTTTGTGGTGACGACGTTCGTTATCACCGGCCACAACGAGGAGGAGATGGCGGCTGCCGTAGACGTCACCAGGCAGCAGATCGCCTTCTACGCCTCGACCCCCGCCTACGCAGGAGTTCTCGAGGCTCACGGTTGGGACTTCGGGCCAACCCTCAACACGATGTCGAAGCGGGGAGAGTGGGCCGGGATGCTCGAGCTGATCACGGACGAGGTGCTCGACGAGATCGCGATCACGGCGCCCGTCGGAGAGATCGGCGACAGGATCAGGGCCCGTTACGGCGATCGGGTGCAACGAGTCGGGCTCTACACCGTTGTGCCGCCGGCGCTTGACGACGATGGCTGGGAGGCCCTCGTCGCCGACATCCGCGGCTGATCAGTCCGCGACGACCGCCGCCGTAGAGACCCGCGGATCGGCGGCCCCGGTGCGTCTGTCGCCGGCATCGACCTCGATCACGGAGACCGGTCCCCAGCCTTCCATCGGACCGCTAGTGACCTCGACGGAGTGACCGCGGTCTACGAGTCCTTCGGGAAATCCGGGCTCGACGCGAACGGGCGGCGTGCCCGCCAGTTCGTCAAGCGTCCACCGTGGTGCGGCCTGGGCGGCGGCCGCATCGAGTCCCGCCACCATCCGCAGCGCCGCCATCTGCAGCAGCAGCTGTGGCTGCAGATGCCCGCCGCGGGTTCCGAGCAAGGTGTCGAGCTGGCCGGACCGAGTCCACAGCGTTGGCGCCAGGGTGTGCAACGGGCGGTTGCCCGGAGCCAGCTCGTTGGCGTGACCGGCCCTCAGGTTGAAGCCGGCGCCGCGACTGTGCAGAAAGACACCGGTGCCCCCAGCAGATAGGCCGCTGCCGATACCGGTGTAGTTGGACTGGATCAGTGAGACACCCAACCCGCTGGCGTCGATGACACACATGTAGGCGGTCACCCCGATCTTTCGCCAGGCCAGGACGCGGCGCACGACCTCGTCGATGCCGCCGCCGGCCCGGAACCGAGAGGAAGCGCCTAAACTCCAGTCGGCCGCCGTCCCCGAGGAAGCC
>JAZFSG010000009.1:0-57061 GCA_036446035.1 Acidimicrobiia bacterium
TGTCACCTGCTGTCGCGGTGCCTCGCGTAGGTTTTCGAGCTCTCAAGGAACGTAGGGGGCCGAAACGAGCAATCAGCTCAACGTTCTTGCTATCTCTCCCCTGCTCACAAGATCCCGGAAGGTCCCGAAGTCGTAATCCGCACCAGTCAGCGAGACGTCGTCTCTCGGAGCGTATTCCGCAGCCAAATCTCTCAAGAGAAGCGGCGCTCGAAGCAACGTCGACTTGCCGCTGCTGTTAGCTCCGAATAGGACGGTGATTGCGGGCAGATCAAGTAATCCTGTGTCGGCGAATAGGCGGAAGTTTCGAAGACGCAGACCAGTGAGACCAGTCGGGGACGGGCGCTCAGCGCTGAGAGTGGCCATGATTCGAGCCTACTGGCGGGTGATGGGGTGACACGCCCATAAGCAAGCAGTTCACTCGATTCGGATCCTCGCCCTCGCCACAGACGCACCGCCGCTTCGATGGTACGTGGCGACCTCTTACCTCATCGCCTACCTCCACCGACTGCTACCCAACTGCTACCGAACCACCCATAACCACCCGTGACAGGCCGATACAGCCTGGACGCCATCGCCAGAAACCCAGACAGGACAGGCCTAGCCGACACCCAACGACACCGGCTGGACCCCGAGCGCCGAACTCATAATCCGTCGGTCGTAGGTTCGAATCCTGCCCGGCCCACCCGAGTGCTTGACGCCTGTTCGTAATGACTTCCCCGGCACAAAGCGAACGGGTGCCGCCTGCGGTGGATGGCTCGACTCCTTTCCAGCCTTGCTCAGGCTGGACGTCGCCTCGGTGGTGCCGCCCTGCGGACGGCTCTCCTTCGTAGGTTCGAATCCTGCCCGGCCCACCCGAGTGTTTGCGGCCTCTGTGCCATCGCTACCCAGGCCAACAGGAACGGGTGCCGCCCGGCCCACCCGAACGGTGCGATATGCACAGCATTACGCTCGTGGCAACTACGTCGCCAAAGGGGAATGAACGTGGATGCCAATCTCGCACAGCTCACCGTCAGGTTGAGCCGAGCCGCCTACCTCGACCAGCCAGACGCCGCAACGGCTGTGGCCGACCTGGGATTGGGTGGATTTCGATTCTTTGACGCCAGCAGTACTCAGGCTTTCGTGGCCTCAGACGCCAGCCGCGTGTTCTTGGCGTTCCGAGGCACCGAGAGCGACAACCCAAGAGACTGGGTCCGCGACTCCCAGTTCGCAACAACCAAAGGCGAACTGGAGACGATGGTCCACTCGGGGTTTCACAAGGCCCTCGACGAGGTGTGGACCGATATGAGGCCACTAGCGACTGGGGGCGAGGTGTTCCTCACTGGTCACAGCCTGGGGGCGGGCATCGCCACATTGGCCGCGGCTCGGCTGGCCGATGACGGCGCGACAGTCGCAGGTGTCTACACCTACGGCCAGCCACGCACCGGAAAGGCCGACTTCGCTGGCGCCTATCAAGCAGCACTCGGTTCAAAGACATTCCGCTTCGTCAACCACATAGACGTTGTGACTCGCGTCCCCTTCCTTTTGCAGGGATACCGCCACGTCGGCCAGCGGATGTACTTCGATGGCGACGGCGCATTCCACGACGGTGCCAGCGTTTGGAAGGTGGCGTGGGACGACATCAAGGCCCGGCTCAGACACTTCGGCACCATCAAGGCGGCTGGGGTCGGGCCCCACGATATGTCGAAGTACGTCGCGAGGGTGGACGCACTCGCAGGAGAAGCTGGATGAAACAGGTCGTGTTCGGAACCGGATCTATTGGGGCCGCGCTGGCGGACACGCTGGCGGTCCAAGGGCACAAGGTCGTCGCCGTCAACCGATCAGGTAACGCCGCCACCGGAAGCGGCGTCGAGGTGATCGCCGGTGATGCCAGCGATCGAGCCTTCACGAAATCGGTGGCCGAGGGCGCCGAGGTCATCTACCAGTGCCTCAACCCCCCATACACCAAATGGCCCGAGCTGTTTCCGGCGCTGCAGGCAGGAGTCTTCGACGCCGCCGCGGCATCCGGCGCCAAGCTGGTCGCACTGGAGAACCTCTACATGTACGGCCCAACCGACGGAGCGCCGCTCACGGAAGACCTCCCCTACGCCGCCACCGGCTCCAAGGGTAAGACCAGGGCTCGGATGGCACAGGATCTGCTCGACGCGCACCAGTCGGGGATCGTGAGAGTGGCAATGGGACGGGCATCGGATTACTTCGGACCCCGTGGGCTGGTCAGTGCCATGGGCGAACGGGTTTTCTACCCGGCGCTGGCCGGCAAGAAGGCCTCGGTGATGGGCGACCCCGACCAGCCGCACACCTACAGCTACATACCCGACATTGTGGCAGGCCTGGTGAAACTGGGGGCAGATGACCGCGCCGACGGCAGGGCCTGGCACCTCCCGAACGCGCCGGCGTTGACGACGCGCCAGTTCATCGCCAAGATCTTCGAGACCCTGGGAACAAGCCCTGGCGTGTCAGCGATGCCGCGGTTCATGGTGAGCCTTGTTGGTCTCTTCAACGGCAACGTCCGGGAGCTGAAAGAGATGCTCTACGAGTTCGAGGAACCGTTCGTGGTCGACTCGAGTGCGTTCGAGTCGACGTTCGGTCAGTCGGCGACGCCCCTCGATGAGGCGATACCAACCACGATCGACTGGTTCCGACAGAACCCGAAGAAGAGTTAGTCGCCTTGGACCGCTGAGCTCACGATGGCAGCGATGAACATCACAGCCAAGATCGCCCAAGCCAGATAGCGGAACCACATCGGTGCGAAGCGCCACAGGTTCTTGATCTGGGCATAGATGGCGGCTGCCCCAAAGAGAGCGCCCGCTCCAAGTCCGCTGATGGCTGCCACCAGGTTGAACACGTCATCGGGCGAGGTGCCCTCTCGTGGATCGGCGACGGCCAGGACAACTCCTGCTACGGCTGCCACGACCATCGAAACGGATCCCAGAGCGATCAATACCCAGAAGAATCGCAAGCTGCTCTCGTTGGCTGCGTCACGCGGAACGTCTGTCATACATACCTCCTCCCGAGTGGCGCCATCCTATTCAGAGCCCTCAAGCGTCCAGTTGGAGGACCAACTCGTCGATGGCACACGCCATTGGTGGAGGGCTATCGTCGCGACGTGGACATTGTGGTTGTCGGCGCGGGCGTCTTCGGGGCCACCGCCTCGTTGGAACTGTCGCGGCGCGGACACTCGGTGACCCTCGTCGACCCGGGACCGCTCCCCCATCCCAACGCCGCCTCGACGGACATCTCGAAGATGGTTCGCATGGACTACGGAACCGACGAGTTGTACTACGAGATGATGGAGGCGAGTTTCCCTCTCTGGCGGCAGTGGAACGAGAGCTGGGGCCAGGAGCTGTATCGCGAGGACGGCTACCTCGTCATCGCCGCGGGACCGTTGGCGGAAGGCGGCTACGAGGCGGACTGTCTGGCGACGCTTGCCAAGCGCGGTCACGATGTCGAAGTGATCGACGTCGACTGGCTGGCTGATCGCACCCCAGCCTGGTCGGTGCCAGACGACACCGAGGGCTACTTCAACCCGGTGGGCGGATGGGCCGAGAGTGCCAATGTGGTGACACGAATTCTTCGTGAATCGGTCGGGGTCGGAACCGAACTCGTCGAGGCTCCCCTCTCGGGGTTCCTCGGTGGAGGAGACGAGGTTGAGGGCATCGCCACGGCCGACGGCGGGGTCCTCAACGGCGACATCGTCGTTCTGGCAGTAGGCACCTGGGCGCCGCAGATCTTGCCCGAGCTCGATGATGTCATGTGGTCCGTCGGCCAGCCGGTGTACCACTTCGAAGTCGAGGACGCCTACGAGTGGCAGCCGCCAGAGTTCTTGCCCTGGGCCATGGACGTAGCCAACACAGGTTGGCATGGGTTCGTCGCCCTCGACGAGGGTGTGCTCAAGATCGCCAACCACGGCCCGGGCAGCCTCGAGGATCCCGACGGGCACCGCGACCTGCCGGAAGAGTCCGAGGACATGTTCCGCGACTTCCTCGACGATCGCCTCCCCGACCTCGCAGACGCCGACATCGTCGACACCAGGCTGTGCTTCTATGCAGACACCTTCGATGGTGACTTCTGGATCGACCATCATCCCGACCGATCAGGACTCGTCGTTGCCGGCGGAGGCTCCGGCCACGCCTTCAAGTTCGCCCCGGTGCTGGGGGGCCTGATCGCAGACGCGGTCGAGGAGGAGCCGAACCAGTGGCTCGAGCGATTCGCGTGGCGCGACGCAGGCGACCGAAAGACCGAGGAAGCGCGCTTCTCATAACCTCTACCGGCGATGGTCAAGTCAAACGGATTTCGCTACACCCGCCGCAAGAATGGTGAGGTCGTCATCACCCACAACGGGCGTCAGGCGACCGTCCTGCGCGGCGTCAAGGCCGATCGGTTCATCTCGTCACTCGGGGCAACGACCAGGAGCTGATGGCTCGGCTAACGGGTAACTACAAGCGCGGCAACGAGCGTCGGCCCTCCGGCGAGTCCCGATAGCCGCACCTTTGGGGAATCTCCCCGACGGCCGAGCTGTTGGTAGTCCTTAGACCACAAGGAGCCCCATTGACCACTGACACCCCAGCACGCGCTCGCATCAAGATCGAGAGCACCCCCAAGCGCATCCGCGCCTACCTCGACGGCAGGCTCGTGATAGACACCATCAATGCCGTGAGCGTGTGGGAGAAGCCCTACTACCCCACCTATTACTTCCCGCTTGCCGACGTCGACCAGAACGTTCTGGTTGCATCCGGAGAGACCAAGAAGTCCCCGAGCCGGGGCCTGGCTGATCTGTACACCGTCAAGGGGAACGACCGATCGACCGACGAGGGCGCATACGCCTATCCCGACTCGCCGATCCCCGAACTCCAGGGCATGATCGCCTTTCGCTGGGATGCGCTGGATCACTGGTTCGAGGAGGACGAAGAGGTCTTCATCCACGCCAGAGATCCCTACACCCGCATCGACATCCTCCCCAGCTCGCGGCGTGTCACCGTCGAGATCAACGGTGTTCGGGTGGCCGACACCACCAACGCCATGATGCTCTTCGAGACCGGGCTGCCGACCAGGTACTACATGCCGAAGACCGACGTTCAGCTCGATCTCCTCAAGCCGACCGACACCGTCACCCACTGCCCCTATAAGGGCGCGGCTCGCTATTGGACGGTCAAGGCCAACGGCGAGACATTCGAAGACCACGTCTGGGGCTACGACAGCCCACTACCCGAGAGCTCTCGCATCGCCGGCCTCGTCTCCTTCTACAACGAAAAGGTGGACATCTACCTGGACGGCGAACTCCAACCCAAGACCAAGACCAAGTTCAGCTAGCCGCGCGGAGCAGGACTCAGGTCGACGGAATAGCGACTGCCGCAGGTCCTGCAGATGGTTGCGGTGCCTGTCGTTACCTGATTGGTTGCTCCACAGATCGGACAGAAGTTCGCATTTGCGCCCATCGACCTTGCTGAACGGTGCAGCACGGGAACGGCGGCCAGGAACGCCGCCAGCAAGACGGCGGTGATACCGAAGGCCCGCCAATATCCATCGCTATCGATGTCCCCCCACATTCCGATCGTCAGCAGGAGCGCAACGACACCGATGCTGACTCGGACTGCTGTGAGGAGCCAGCGCTGGTGAGGCTCGAGACGAGCGAACTCCATGAGAGCAACTCCGGCTATTGCCGTCCCGGCGATGATGAGAGTGAACGGCAGCTTCCACAGCGCTCCGAAGTCGGGCTCGGTCCAGATCATGACGATGAGCCACGCGAAGCCCACGACCGTGGCCGCAACGCCGACGACCGGAAGTGATCCCAGCCGTCCCCGCTCCCATGCCGCGACCGGCGGCATGGACACCAGGGCAGCTCCGGTGATCATGAACGAGGTGGCGATGACCTTGGCGCCGGGCTCGCCGATGTCTGCGCCCAACAGAACGACTATCCCTAGAAACGCGCCAAGACCTATAGAAGCAAGTACCACTCCCCGCAATATGCGTACCCAGCTCACTCAGCAAGCGTACGACCCGGCAGCGTCAGTCCGTGAACACGGGATGTCCGGGGCTGGCGATCTGCGCCGGGATAAGACGGGCGACGGTGAGCCCGTCCGGCTGGATCACCAGTTCGGCAACGGCAGTGGTGTAGGAGGCTGCGTCGTGGCGCGGCCACACGAAGTTGCCGAGACCCCAGAAGATGGGCTTGCCCTGGTAGTACTCGAGCGGCTGGATGCGATGGGCGTGATGGCCGAAAACGGCGTCGGCGCCGGCTTCGATCATGGCGTGGCCCACAGTGACGTCCGGCGGATCGGGCACGAACGACCTCTCGATCCCCCAATGAACGGTCACCAGCACTAAGTCTGCGCGCTCCTTCGCCGCGGCGATGGCAGATCGGACGAGCGCCAGATCGTTGCCCCAGGCGAGTCCGGGACTGGTGGCGGTGGCGGAGTGACTCCACCCGTCCGCGACCGTGTTGAATCCGAGGACCGCAACGGTCCAGCCGTTGATGTCGAAGTAGGCGGCTTCGGTCGCCGAGGCGCGATCGGCGCCCGCTCCTACGGGCGCCACCCCCGCCGCCTCCACCGTGGCAATGCCGTCGAGGAGTGCTGCCTGACCGTAATCCCACGCATGGTTGTTGGCCATGTTGGCCACCTCTATCCCGTTGGGTGCCAGGCTGGCAAGCGAGGCGGACGAGCAGCGGAAGGTGAAGGCCTTGGGCACGGGTGATCCGAGGTCCGACGGAGTGCACTCGAGATTGATGAGAGTTAGGTCATCGGCCAGGAACTCGGTGCGTACTCCCGACCAAGCATGATCGAATCCCAGGGTGGCCAAGTCAGGGATGACACCGGTGTCCATGTGCACATCGCCCGTGGCACTGATGACCAGGCTGCCCCTCCCGGGGGCACTGGTCCCGAGCCCCGTCTTCCCGGCAACCGGAAGCCAGCCAGGGGCCGCGTAGGGAATGGTGGTTTCGGCGAATCCAGGTGTTGGAACCTCCTTGAGGAAGTAGCGACCTCGACCCGGGCGAAAGGCGCCGAGTCCGTCGCCCCCGCCGCCAACCCAGTCGCCGGCGAAGACCACGTCGTTGGGATCGCCCCACACCAGATCATGGTCGGCGACGCCCGTTGACAAGGAATCCCGGTAGTAGACCCGACCGGTTGCCGGCCGGTGCAGCGCCACCTCGTCGGCACCGTCACCGTCGAAGTCGCCGACGAACGGCACATCGCCACCGTCGCCGAACTCGAAGTCGACTTCGGCTTCGCCCAGCCCACTGGTGGCAGAGCCGACCCCGTTGATGATGTAGAAGCGCCGCTCCGTTGGCCGGTAGATGGAGACCGTGTCGCAACCGTCGCCGTTGAAGTCCCCGGCCAGTGCGATGTCTCCCGGGTTGCCGAAGAAGTAGTCGGCGTCGGCGACTCCGGTGTCGTTGCTGTTCCGCAGATAGACGCGACCGTCCGAGCGACGGTGCAGCCCTGGTGTGTCGATCCCATCGCAGTCCCAGTCGCCGAGGAACGGCTCATCACCGGGATCGCCAAAGGTGAACACCGTGCTGACGCCGGCAGCGTCTCGCAAGTACCAGATGCCGGTGGAGGAGTCGACAGCGCCGATGGAGTCCGGCTCGGCGGCACCGACGGGAGCCGCCATCCAGACGAACAGAAGCAAGCCGCCGAGAACGCCGAGGCGCCGGGTCACGCCGGTGGCAGGGGTGTGCGCGGAGCCGTTGCCAGCCCGATCATCCCGACGCCAACGAAGAAGCTGACATCGGCGATTCCCTGTTGGTTGGTGAGCTTCAGGTAGACGACACCAGTCAAAGGGCGGTAGACGGCAACTGAGTCGGTGCCATTGCCGTTCCAGTCGCCTGCCTCAATGATGTCGTCGGGATCGCCGAAGATGAACTGGGATTCGGCGTTGCCCGTCGTGAGCGTGTTGCGGTAATAGACGAGCCCGGTGCTCTCTCGATGCAACCCGACCTCATCGATGCCGTCTCCATCGAGGTCGCCGGCAAACGGCTTGTCGCCGGGGTTGCCGAAGACGAAGCCATAGTTGCCAACGACACCGGCCTCCCCCTCGTAGACCTCGTCGATGAAGAAGCGCTGCTCGGAAGGCCGATACACCGAGATGGTGTCGCAGCCATCACCCGTCCAGTCGCCGACGATGGGAACGTCCCCGGGATTACCCAGGAAGAACTGCACGTCGGCGTTGCCCACCGAATTCGAATTGCGCAGATAGACGAAACCATCCGACTGGCGATACATGCCTGGGGTATCGATGGTGTCGCAGTTCCAGTCGCCCATCAGCGGGAAGTCGCCGGGATTGCCGTAGATGAAGATGTTCCGTGGCGCGAACAACCGCGCTCGCAGGTAGTTGTTGAATGTCGGCCCCGAGCCGTTGATGACCGACACGGAGTCGCAGGTGGCGCCATCGGGACAAGGGTCCGGGGTATCGGCAAGGGCGGCGACAACCAACGTCGTTCCCGGCACAAACCAGTCGTCGATCGGAGGACTGCGATAGACGGCTGTGTCGAAGGCGGTGTCGAAGGCGCCGTCGACAGTGCCGTTCCAGATCTGCCAGTCGCATCCCTCCACCTTGTTGAACCACACCAACCCCAGAACGTGGCTGTCACCTCGCAGCAGGTCGAACAACGAGCTGATCCAGCCGGGGCGGGATGCCGTGGCGCAAGCGCCGGTGTCGGTGATGAGGATGGGCTTGGAAGCAGCAACGTCCTTCAGGTCCGCAAGCGCCGACGAGAACAGCGCCAGGGGCGACACCGCCCCTGGATCGACAGCTCTGCCGGCGAGTCCCGTGAAATCGACGGTCATGGGGTCCGGGTAGTAGCCGCCGATACTGCCGCAGCCGCCGCCCGAGACGTTCGGCGCGAACGTCCACCGGACCCTCTCCTGTGCCGCGGGTCCCAGCCTGGCGTCGATCACGTTGACGATCCTCTCATAGGCACCCTTGAAGGTGGCCAGCTGGCACTGGTACGCCTTGCCGCCCGCCATATTCATCTCAGGGAGGGGAGCGATGATGATCGAGCGTCCGGCGCCCTCGTCGAGCCACAGCTTGAGCTTGTCCGCCCAACTCTCGAGAAAGGAATCCTGCTCTCCCGAGGCGATCGATGACGTCGAGACGTTCCCGACAAACAGGTTGACAAACGGAGTGCCCCCGGCGGCCCACACCTCGTTCAGCACGGTCGGCGTGTCGAACACAGGGAAGACAACGTCGATGGAGTAGCCGGCGAAAGTCATGCGGTTGAGCCCACTGCCGAGGGCCGCCACCAGGGCGTTGATGTCGGCGCCGGGAGAAGGGGTATCGGGGTAATACCCGACGTGAACGATCCCGGTGCCGTCTACTTCTTGGTCAACGGCAGCGGCCGGCGCCGCCGTGACACCGACCAGGACTGCGGCGAGCAGTGTGCTCGAAATGAAAACGTGAGAGGCCCGTTTCACGCAGTCAGGTTACAGAGGACTCGAAGTCACCGCTAACCAGGGCCGATGCCGAGGCCGACGAAGCCGAAACCGACGAAGAAGGCAGCGTCGGCGACACCGGCAGTGTTGTCGAGCTTGCCGTAGAAGAATCCGTTGCTGGGGCGGTACACGGCGACCGAGTCGTCGCCGTCGCCGTCCCAATCGCCTGCGATCAGCTTGTCGCCCGGGTCGCCGAAGATGAAGTCGGCATCAGCGACCCCGGTCTTGTTCGAGTTGCGGAAGTAGACACGCCCGGTCGCCTCCCGGTGAAGCCCGACCGTGGAGATTCCGTCTCCGTCGAAGTCTCCGGTGAAGGGCTTGTCGCCGGTGTCCCCGAAGTAGAAGGAGTAGTCGGCCGAGATGCCGGCAAAGTCGGCCGCCAGGGAATTGGCAATGTAGAACTTCGCCTCGGGCGGCCGGTAGATAGAAACGGTGTCGCAGCCGTCGTTGTTGAAGTCGCCTGTAAGCGGAACGTCGCCGGGGTCGCCAAGGAAGAACTGGCGGTCGGCGATGCCGCTGTTATTGGAATTCCGGAGGTAGACGAAGCCGTCGGACTGGCGATACTGCCCGGGCGTCTCTTCGCCATCGCAGTCCCAGTCGCCGGTGAGCGGGTAGTCGCCGGGGTTGCCGAAGAAGTATGCGGTGTCGGTGTAAGCGTTAGTGAGCTCATCGAGCATGTGGAACTGGCCGCCGGCGTCGGCAAGGTTTACGGAGTCGCAGTCGATGCCGACGCAGGGGTTCGGCGTCCCGGCCATCGCCAGCGTGGTGCCCGGCACGAACCAATCTGCCAGGGGCCAGGCGTATTCGGCCCCTGAGAGTCCAGCGGTCCAGCCGGTGGCGGCGGTGGCGCCGTCCCAGATTCGCCAGTCGCACTCCCACCAGTTATCGAGGTTAAACCACACGAAGCCGACGGCGTTGGCGTCGGCTTCTACGAAGTCGAAGACATCCTGTATCCACGCGTCGCGACCAGGGGTGACGGAACATGTCGCGGTTTGGGCGACGATCATGGGCTTGGCCGGCATGAACGGTCGGATCTCGTCGAGGGCCCAGTCGATCACCTGGCTGACCGGCAGGCTCGGTCCCGAGATGCCGTACCAGTTGTATGCGGACACGCCTCCGAAATCGGCGTAGGCGTTCCCCGGGTAGTAATCAGCGACCTTGCCACATCCAACAGCGGTGGCTCCGTTAGGAGCGAACATCCAACGAACCTGGTCGGCTGCGGGCCCCAGCTCGGCCTCGGCAACATCGACGAAGTGGCGATAGGCGGCGGCGTAGGTGGCCGGCTGGCACTGGTAGCCAAGGCCCCCGGTCCAGTTCATCTCCTGCATGGGAGCGATGATCATCGACCGTCCTACAGCGGAGGCGGGCAAGGGATCGAGGGTCAGGTTCTCGCCTCCGAGCCAGCGCTTCATGTAGCTAGCCCATTGGGTAATGGAGGCGTCGTAGCTTCCGGAAATGATGTCAGTCGTTGAGGCCGCTCCTGCCCGCACGTTGATGAGCGGAGTGCCGTGGCCCTTCCAGATCTCGTTCAACCCCTCAATGTCGTTGTTCCACTTGCCCGGAATATGGGCCTCGACACCGGCATCGAGGGTTGTGTCCATGAAGGTCCCCAGGAGCGATGCCCGATGGCCGCCTGTGGCTGCCGCCATGGCGTCGGCGTCGGCGCCCGCAAAGAAGGTGTTTGGGTAATAGCCGCCGTGGATCTCGGTGGGGTCAACGGCGACGCCGTCGGCACTGGCAGGCCCGGCAACGCCCAGGAGAGCGATGGAGACCATCGCCAGGGATACCGCGACCGACAGCGCACGGCGCGAAAAAGATGCCACAGAAAGTGGTATCGGCTTTGGGATGCGCCAACTTGAGTTCAGACGGTCAGCGTAGGCGCGGCTGCGTCGAACACAGCCTTGGCGAACTCCTCGAGCTTGGTGGCCGCCGCCGGATCGCCGGCCAGCTGGTCGTGATACAGGATGCTCCCCTGCCATCCCTCAGTGTTCCACTCGCCACCGTGGGGCAACTCGACCGCCAACAGCGACTCCTCGAATGGCCACGGGTTGGAGTAGAAGTAGGAGCGGCCTTGCGGATAGAAGCCAAGATTGATCTGAGAGGGCAACTGGGTGGTCTTGCCGTCCTCTTCGTAGGGCTCGGTTCGAGTTCCGAACCATTCGTAAGCCAGGTCGAATCCGTGTGGCCACAGCTGGATGGGCCCAACAGACCCCTCGACGCTCACCCGTCGCCTCTCGAAGACGGCACTGGCATCGAGGAACGTCGCCATCAACGCCGACGCGTCGGCGGGGTCGTATTCAGTGGCTTCATCGGACTCGAACTTGGAGCGGTCGTAGGAGCCCTCGAGTCCCAATTCGGCTGCGACGGCGAGGATGCGATCGCCCATCTCCGAGCCGGTGGCGCCGTCGCCCATCGGAAACTCGGCGACCGGCCCGGTGTTGCTCTCTATGGCGACGGCATGACGCACCAGGTCCAGCCGCACCTCGAGGGCGCCTCCGGCTGGAAGAGGAATCGGATCCGCTACGAGGCCGCTGGGACGGGGCTTGAGGCTGACGTGCCACCACTTCGGGTGAGCTATGCCATGCACTCTGTTCAGAGTTGTGGCAGCATGGGCGTAGCTATGGAGCGCGGCCCGCGTCGGCTCTCGGTCTGGTGATAGTTCCTCAAAGATCATTGGCACCTCCTGGGTAGGTCAACCCATGAGACGGCCGGAAACTTCCGAGGACGAGGGGCCGTTGCCTGAGGAAGGATTGTCATGAGAGATTCCATCAACGCAGCCCAACTGATCCTGCGGATTGCCCTCGGCGTGGTGTTCATCGCCCACGGTATCAAGCACGCCAGGGGTCGCGTCAAGACCTCTAACTGGTTCGCGTCGATCGGGTTCCGCAAGGCCGAGATGCAGTGGTTCCTGTCGACAGCAACCGAGATAGGAGTCGGCGTGCTCATGGTCGTGGGACTTCTCACGTCGCTGGCTGCGGCCGGCATCGTGGGCATCATGGGAGTCGCCTTCTTGTCGGTGCACCGCAAGGCTGGATTCTGGATCACGGCGCGACCCGACGAAGGATGGGAGTACGTCTTCTCCCTCAGCGCCATGGCAGCAGCGGTTGCGCTCACTGGTCCGGGCGAGTGGTCGATCGACCATGCGATCGACCTCGCCGACAAGCTCGACGGCTGGGTTGGCCTTGCTCTCGTCGTTGGTGGCGTGGCCACGGCGGTCGCCCAGATGATCCTGTTCTTCAGACCGCCGACTAGCGCCGACTAGCCCCCGACGGCGAACAGGGTCTGCAGCTTGCCCAAGAGTCTCCCGGCGTCGATGGCGCCGAGGTTGACGTCGGCCACCGAACCATCAGGGGCGTAGATCACTGTCAGCGGCATGCCGCGGGCTCCAAAGGCAGCGCTCAGGGACCGCCCGTCCGATCCGCCGACGTCCCTGGCCAGCGGCCAGGCATCGATCCCGCTGCGCCGCGCCAGGCCGGAGCCGTTGCCGCTGTCCTGACTGTTGATACCAACGAAATTCACCTCATCACCGATCTGGTTTGCCAGCGTGGCGAATCCCGGAAGCTCCCGTTGGCAATGAGGACACCACGAGGCGAAGAAGGCGGCGACTGTGGGCTTTCCCGAAAACTGTGCCAGCGTTATCCGGCCCTCGCCCTGCAAGCTCGGCAGATCCCAACCCGTCGTGGTCGCGGTTCCGGTCGGCGCTGGTCCCGGTCGGAACAAGAAGACCACGCCGGCGAGGAGCACGGCGGCCGCCAATCCAAGGGTGATCTTCTGATAGCGCTGCTTGCGCAGCTTCGCTTGCCGAGCCTTCTCGCGCTCGGCGCGCTTCGACGACCTCTGCTGTTGACGAGCCATTGGGTGTCTCAACACGGCCGGGCTGCCGAATCTTCCGGGTGAGATTGGTTTAGTTTGGCGGCATGGCCGAGACCTATATCGATGTTGAGGGCGAGCCGTTCCGGATCTCGTCTCCGGACAAGCTCATGTTCCCCGATCAGGGATGGACCAAGCTCGATGTCGTCGCCCACTACGTGATGTGCCTGCCCGGAGCACTGCAGGGAGTCAGGGACCGCCCGACCATGCTCAAACGGTGGAACAGCGGAGTCGCCGACGATCCCTTCTATCACAAGCGCGCGAATCCCAAGGAGGCGTTCGACACTGTCGAGATCAGGTTCCCATCGCAGCGGCCTGGCTTGATGCGAGTCCCCCGCGCCGGCGTTGATGTGGTGAGAATGGCACAGCTCAACTGCCTCGACCTCAACCCGTGGCCGGTACGGGCGTCCGATATCGACCATCCCGACGAGCTGCGCGTCGACCTCGACCCCACCCCCGATTCATCGTTCGCAGAGGTGCGCGAGGTCGCGGCCATCGTCAGGGACATCCTGTCGGAGCACGGCCTGACCGGATGGCCCAAGACCTCGGGGAACCGCGGCATCCACATCTACGCACGGATCGAACCGCGGTGGACCTTCCACGAGGCGCGGCGCTGCGGCCTGGCGTTGGCGCGGGAAGCGGAACGCCGTCATGGCCGCGCCACGACCGCATGGTGGAAGGAGGAGCGATCCGGCGTGTTCCTCGATTACAACCAGATGGCGAGAGACAAGACGATCGCCAGTGTCTACAGCATCCGCCAGACGGGACTGGTGTCGACACCGTTCGAATGGGACGAGCTCGATGGCATCGAACCGAAGGCCTTCGACCTGGTGAGTTTCCGGACGAGGTGGAAGAGCGCCGGCGACCTCACCGAGCACATGGACGACACCGCCGGCAGCCTCGAGTCCCTGTTAGAGCTCGTCGCCATCGACGAGAGCAACGGCATCGGCGACGCCCCGTGGCCCCCGCATTACCCCAAGCAGCCCGGGGAGCCGCCGCGGGTGCAGCCCAGCAAGAGGAAGATGAAGGAGTAGGTCGGCTCCGAGCTTTGGGCTTCGGTCAAGAACCGCCCGCTGCGACTTGGCTTATGGCTTACCGCGCACCACCTCGCCGAAGCCTGGACCGTCGGGGCGAGCAAGCTGATCCATGGTGCAGTCCTCGGCGTTCTTGTCGGGACGCCAGCGCTCGAGGCGGGTGGCGTGTCGGAAACGACCCTCGGTCAATTGGTCGTAGCTCACCTGGACAACAACGCCCGGCTGAACTGGAGTCCACGAGAGGTCCTTGCCTGCGGACCATCTACTGTCGCCTCCCGGCACCCTCGCCCCCTCCCCAAAGCTCTCCCCCACTGCGAGCTGCTCGAATTGGCCTAGGAGCACGACCCGATCGTGATCCGAGAACCCGGAGCAGTGTCCGATGAAGTGGAGCTGCCCGTCTGAGTTGTAGAGACCGAGAAGCAGCGATCCGATCTTGCCGCCGTCCTTGTGCTCCCGATAGCCCCCGACGACGACGTCAACCGAGCGCCGGTGCTTGATCTTGATCATCTCTCGCTTGCCCTCGACGTATGGCGACTCCAGGTTCTTGGCGATGATGCCGTCGCAGCCAGCAGCCTCGAACTCCCTGAACCATCGCTTGGCGGTGTCCAGGTCCTCCGTTGAGGGTGACAGGCTCCACGGATGGTCGAGCTTGGAGGCGACCGCGACAAGGCGCTGCCGACGCTCAGAGAACGGCAGCCCCCGCAGGTCCGTTCCCGCGTCTGCCAGTAGATCGAAGGCAACCAGTTGCGCCGGAGTCTCCTCTGCCAACAGTTGCACCCGTGACGCCGCGGGGTGGAGACGCAGCTGGAGCGCATCGAACTTGGTCCGGTCTCCAACAACCACGACCAGTTCGCAATCGACCACGGTCCCTGAGGGGAGCGAACCGAGGGCATCTGTCAGTTCCGGGAAGTACCTGAGGAGGGGCTTCTGGTTGCGACTATCGAGGCGTGGCTCGTCGCTCCACGCCAGGGCGCGGAAACCATCCCACTTCGGCTCGTATGCGAAGCCAGATGGCTCGGGCCACGATTCGCGGACCCGCGCCTCCATTGGCGTGAGCGGCGGTGAGAACGGCCATGGGGATGCTGCCATTGACCGATGCTACGCGCATCCAAGGAATCGGCCCTCAAGCCGACTTTCGGCCCTATCCCGGCCCCGGAGGACGAGGCACGCTGCCCGCATGGCAAAGCACCACCGCCCCCTCGCAACCCGACTCCGCGACACAGCCTGGCTACGAGAGCTCGATCGACAGCAGAACCATCAGGCTGAGATGGCTGAACGTCGACGCAAGGAGCTGGAGCGGAAGGAACGCGAAGCCGCCCGTGCGGCCGAGTACAACCGAGCCATCTGACACGTCGGAATCCCGACCGAAAACGGGGAGCGGGCCCCTCGACCGCGCATTGGTACTATTCCGCACCGATCCGGGGTAGCTCAATCGGCAGAGCGACGGACTGTTAATCCGTAGGTTGTGGGTTCGAGTCCCACCCCCGGAGCGTGAGAGTGCGAACCATCCTCGGATTCGGCGTCGGCTACGTGCTGGGAGCGAGAGCCGGACGCCATCGCTACGAGCAGATGAAGGCATGGTGGCTCGGCGTCGTCGAGTCGGAGGGGGTTCGAGCGCTCGGTCGCCGCATCGGTGGCGATGGGATCGGTGCTGCCCGCGACACTGCTGCCTCCGGCCTGTCCGCCGCTTCCGAACAGCTCCGCAAGCTCGCCGACTAGGCGGCTAGCTGTCCTCCAGATAACCCTCGAAGCGCCTGGAGCGTTGTGGGTGGCGGAGCTTGGCGAGAGCCTTGGTCTCTAGCTGCCGGATGCGCTCCCGAGTGACCTCGAAGTGTTCCCCAACCTCCTCGAGCGTTCGGACCTTTCCGTCCTCGAGACCGAACCGCATGATGATCACCCGTCGCTCCCGCTCGTTGAGATCCTCGAGAGCAAGAGACAGGTAGCCCTGCAGCAACCGGAACGAGGCCGCCTCAACCGGCACCTCGGCATCTGGATCCTCGACGAAGTCGCCAAGCGTCGACTCGCCTTCCTCGCCAAGTGGCATCTCCAGCGACACCGGGTCCATGGCGATACGACGAAGCTCGCTGACACGGTCTGGCTCCATCTCCATTTCCCCGGCGATCTCAGCGATGGTTGGCTCTCTTCCGAGGTCCTGCACGAGGGCGCGTTGGGCCCTGGCGAGCTTGTTGATGGTCTCAACCATGTGAACCGGAACCCTGATGGTTCGCGACTGATCGGCGAGGGCTCGAGTAACCGCCTGGCGTATCCACCACGTGGCATAGGTCGAGAACTTGAAGCCCTTGCGGTAGTCGAACTTCTCCACGGCTCGCATGAGGCCGAGGTTGCCTTCTTGGAAGAGGTCCAGCAGCGACATGCCCCGGCCCACGTACTGCTTGGCGATTGACACCACGAGCCGCAGGTTGGCCTCGACAAGTCGCTTGCGAGCCTTCTCGCCAGAACGCACACTGCGCTCGAGAATGATGCGGTCGTTGTCGTCGAGCTCGGGTCCGTCTTCCTCCTTGAGCCGAACGATTGCCTTGGTGCCAGCCTCAAGCGCCATCGCCAGCTCGACCTCCTGCTGAGTAGAAAGCAGCGGAACGCGGCCGATCTCCTGGAGATACATACGCACGGGATCCGAAACGGAAACGTCGTCGTTGGAAGATATGTAAGGGTCGAAGGCTTCCTTCTCTTCGCGCACCTCGATGCCACCCTTACGCAGGTCGTCGAAGACGGCGTCAAAGGCTTCCGGCGGCGCGGCGATGTCCTCGAGCTCCTGTTGGATCTCCTCCATCAGAACGAAGCCGCGTTGGCGCGCTCGAACTTTGAGCTCCTCGGCGATTTGGCGAATCTGGTTGTTCATTGGTGGCTCGCAAGTTGCTGTCGCTCGCGCTCCAACGCTATCAATTCGGCGAACCGAGTGGAATAATCGTCGGCGGCGGCATCTGTGCCCTCGAGGTCTCGTCGCATGTCATGGATTCGGCGTTCCAGGGCACCAACCTGAAGCTTTCGCCAAACTTCTGCGGGGTCGGGAATCGGCCGATCGTCGAGGGCGAGGGCCCGCAGCATCGCCGCTTGCCCACCGTCATCGTCGCCAAGGATCCTGCCAAGGTCCGGAGGTTGTCCCGGCCCAAGGCCCTGCAACGCCCCAGAGAGCAGCTCAAAGGCAGCCCTGTGGTCGGGGTTCTCGAAGGCAGTTGCCGAGAGGTCGATGCCCACCAGCCCGGCATCGTTGGCGAGCATGGCTCGAAGCAGCTCGAGCTCGGCTCGGTCCTGTCCGGTGAGCCTCACGTTGGTCGGTGGCGCCGGCCGCGACGAACGCGCCGGTGCCCCCACGAGCCGCAGGACCTCGTCGAGGTCGACGCCGGTGCGGCGAGCCAACACCGCGGCGTACTCCTGGCGAACGAGAGGGTCTGGATGGCGCCCGACCAGCTCAGCGGCGCGGCGAACCGCCTTGATCCTGACCTCCGGCTCCCCCAGGTCAACATTCTCCAACTCAGCGCTGATGGCATAGAGGATCAGCGGCTGGCTGTCGTCTATCGTCTTGCGAAGTGTCTCGGCATCTCCGGCGGCGACCAGATCTGCGGGGTCGGAGCCAGCGGGAAGTTCGGCAACGCGAACGTCGAGATCGCCGGGCGTCGACATGTCGATGCCGCGCCGCGACGCTCCGGCGCCGGCGGCATCTGCATCGAACGCCAGAACCACCTTCTCGGCGAAACGGCGCAGAAGGTCGAAGTGTCCCTCCCCCAGGGCCGTGCCGCAGGTGGCAACGGCCACCGGCATGCCAGCCTGGTGCAGCGCTATGACGTCGGTGTATCCCTCGACCACAACCGAGTGACCGGCCCTGACGATCTCCGACTTGGCCCAATGCAGGCCGTAGAGAAGGCTCGACTTGTGATACAGCGGCCCCTCAGGCGAGTTGAGGTACTTGGGCCCGTCCCCCTCGAGCAGCCTCGCACCAAAGCCGACGGCGTCGCCACGAAGATCGTGGATGGGGAACATCACCCGGCCCCGAAAGCGATCTACAAGGCCGCCGCGCCTGCTGCGTGACGCCAGCCCGGCAGACACCATGACATCGTCGCTCACACCCTGAGAGCGCAAAGTATCAACGAGGTCGCTCCAGCCGGCGGGCGAGTAGCCGATCTGGAAGGTGTCGACGATGTCGGCGTCGTAGCCCCGAGACCGCAGGTAGCTTCGTGCCGCTCCGGCATCCCCACCGGTCTTCAGTCGGTCGTTGTAGAAGGCAGCGGTTGCCTCGATAGCCGCAGTGAGCGGCTGGCGTCGTTCCTGCCTCTTGGCCGCATCGGGATCTGGCTCGATATCGATGCCGGCACGGCGGGCCAGGAACTCGACTGCTTCCGAGAACGAGAGGCCCTGGGAGTCTTCGAGGAAGCGGAAGATGTCCCCCGAATGGCCGCACCCGAAGCAGTGGTACAGGCCACGAGCGGGATCGAGCGACATCGAGGGGGTCTTCTCGTTATGGAACGGGCAGATCGCCATCACCGAACGCCCGGTCTTGCGAACCTTGGTGATCTCGGACACAAGCTCGAGCAGATTGGAGGCGACGCGAACCCGCTCGATGTCTTCTCGGCGGTAGGCCATTACCGAGAGTGTACCGCTCCCCGGGTGTCCTTGAGAGGGGGGTCGCAGCCATATCGTGACGCGATGACCTGGAATCGCAGTGGGCACCTCTCGCGTCTGGCGGATGCTGCGGTCGACGTTGCGGTGGTCGGAGGGGGCATCGTCGGCGGTGGAACCGCCCTCGATCTCGCCGAACGGGGGGCCTCCGTCGCTCTCGTCGAGCGAGACGATTTCGCCGCCGGCACTTCGAGCAAGTCGACCAAGCTCTTCCACGGCGGCATCCGCTACATGCCGCAGCTTCGCTTTGGCCTCGTGCGCGCGGGGCTGCGCGAGCAGGTCGTGCTCGCCGAGATCGCCGACTATCTGTACAGGCCGCTCGACTTTGTTGTCCCCCTCTACAAGGGCGTCTCGTTCGGCGACCTGCCGCGCCTGCTCGGCCACCACCGCATCGTCCCCACCGCGCTTGCGGTTGGGCTCTTCCTGTACGAGCGCCTGGGCAGACGGTCAGATGGGCATCGCCGCGTCGGCGCCGCGGAGACCAGGGAGCTGGCTCCCGGACTTCTTGCCGACGGGCTCAAGGGCGCCTTCGTCTATGGCGACGCCCAGACCGACGACGCTCGACTCACCATCGGGGTCATCAAGGCCGCGGTGGCGCGAGATGCCATCGCGCTCAACCACGCCGAGGTCATCAAGGTCGAGCCCGACAATGGCGGCTATCGCCTGATGGTGCGCAACATGCTCGACGGCGCAGAGTCGACCTTCACGGCCCGTGCCGTCGTCGCCGCACCGGGGTCATGTGTGGCCCCGGTGCCCCCGGGAAGACCTCCGATACCGCTTCGCTACTCCCGTGGCTCCCACCTCATCACCACCGCCGATGAGGTCGGGCTCACCGAGTCTGCGGTTGTACTCCCAGAGACGGAGGACCGCAGAATCCTCTACATGGTTCCGTGGGCGGGGCACGCCCTCATCGGCACAACAGACGTCGCCAGCGATGGCGAGAACGGCCGACCGCTGGCAACGGCGGCTGAGATCGACTACTTGCGGCGGCACGCCGCCAGGTACACCGGCGTCAGTCCTGTTCCCAAGACGACGTTCGCCGGCACCCGTGCGTTGGCCGCAAAGAGATCTGGACCGACGTCGAGCGCAACACGCAAACACGTCATCCACGAACCGGCACCCGGCTTCTTCCAGGTAGCAGGCGGCAAGCTGACTGGCTATCGGCGCATCGCCGAGGAGGTCGGCGACCGTGCCGCCAGAGCCATCGGGCTCGATCGCCCGAGCACGACAGCCTCCGTTCCCATCGCTGGAGCCGGCGGGCCTCCAGGCGAAGGTCAACTGTGGAGCCGCTACGGCTCATTGGCAAACGAGGTGGCGGCTCTCGCCGAAGATGACCCGGCACTTGGAGAGTCCTTCGAGGATGGCTCATTGGCGGCGGAGGTCGTTTACGCGGCGAGTCACGAAGCAGCCGCCACGGTTGCCGATGTCACCCTGCGCCGGACGCGCCTCTCCTGGCTCACCGCCGACCACGGCCGAGCTGCAGCCGCCCCCATCGCGGACCTGATGGCGGCACAGCTCGGATGGGATGCCACGAGACGCGACGCCGAGATGCGGCGGTTCGAGGACGAGCTGGTCGCGGAGGGGCTCTAAAGACTCAGCCGCGCTGCGAGGTGGTCAACCAGCTCGGCGATCGGCAAGCGGACTTGCTCGGTGGTGTCGCGGTCGCGAACGGTGACGGCGTTGTCCTCAAGCGTTTCGAAGTCGACGGTAACGCAGAACGGGGTGCCGATCTCGTCCTGTCGTCGGTAGCGCCGTCCGATGGATTGGGTCACATCCACCTCGATGTTCCACAGCTCGCGGAGGGGCGCCGCCACCTGCTCGGTTACAGCAACCAGGTCTTCCTTCTTGGACAGCGGCAACACGGCGACCTTAATCGGCGCCAATCGATAGTCGAGTCGCATCACGGTGCGCTCCTCGCCACCTACCTCGTCGACGTCGTAGGCATCGATGAGGAACGCGAACGTCGTCCGGGTGGCGCCACCGGCCGGCTCGATGACGAATGGGAAGAAGGGCTCCTCGCCCTCCTCGGCATAGGTGAGGGTCTGCCCGGAGTGCTCGGCATGCTGGCGCAGGTCGAAGTCGGTGCGATTGGCGATCCCCTCCAGCTCATCCCAGCCCCACGGGAACTCGTACTCGATATCCGCAGTCTCAACGGCGTAGTGAGCCAGCTCTTCGGGGTCGTGAGTCCGCAGCCGCAGTCTCTCCTCGGAGATGCCGAGGTCGAGGTACCACTGGAATCGCTCGGCCAACCAATAGTCGTACCACTGCTGCGCCTCGTCGGGCCGGCAGAAGTACTCCATCTCCATCTGCTCGAACTCGCGGGTGCGGAACACGAACTGGCCTGGGGTGATCTCGTTGCGGAACGACTTGCCGATCTGGGCGATACCGAACGGGAGCCGCTTGCGAGAGGTACGGCGAACATTCTCGAAGTTGGTGAAGATGCCCTGGGCCGTCTCCGGACGCAAGTAGACAGTCGCCGCGGCATCCTCGACGGGGCCCATGAACGTCTTGAACAGAAGGTTGAATTCCCTGGCCTCGCCGAACGTGCCGCGTTGACCGCAGTTGGGGCAAAGGTCGGCATCAGGCAGCTTGTCAACTCGAAAGCGATTGTTGCAGTTGTCGCATTCGACAAGCGGATCCGTGAAGGACTCGATGTGACCAGAGGCTTCCCACACCTGTGGCGCCTGGATGATCGCCGAATCGATGCCGACAACGTCGTCACGCTTGCGGACCATGGACTGCCACCAGGCCTCCTTGACGTTCCGCAGCACCTCGACCCCGAGCGGCCCGTAGTCGTAGGAAGAGCGCAGCCCTCCGTATATCTCCGAGGCCGGGAAGACGAAGCCGCGGTTCTTGGCGAGGTTGACGATGGTGTCGAATGAGGCAGGCATGGTCACGGATGGTAGGGGTGGCGACCCCGGGCGAGGCATCTGTCGGCGGCCCTCCCTAGGCGCTGCCGAAGCGCCGATGCCTGTTGTCGTATTCGGCGATGCACTCGGCCAAGCTGGCCCGATCGAAGTCCGGCCACAGCACGTCCGTGAACACCATCTCGGCGTATGCGGCCCGCCACAACAGGAAGTTCGAGATCCGATGCTCGCCCGAGGTGCGGATCAGGAGATCAACATCAGGCATCTCGGGAACATCGAGGTGAGCCCCCAGCGTCGTCTCGTCGATGGCTGCGGTGGCGACGCCGCTCTCGGACAGTCGCCGTGCGGCGCGGACGATCTCGTCGCGGCCTCCGTAGTTGAAGGCGAAGACCAGTTGCATCGACGTGTTGCCCTCTGTCATCGCAGCTGTCTCTGTCATCCGCTCCTTGACCGAATCGGGAATCCGATGGTCGGTCTGGTCGCCGACGTACCTCACCCGGATGCCAAGCTCGTTGACCTCATCACGCCTGCGCATCATCAGCGCTTCATTGAACCCCATGAGGAAAGCGACTTCATCGGCCGACCGTGTCCAGTTCTCTGTCGAGAAGGCATAGACGGTGAGCCACTCGACGCCCATCTCCTGTGCACCCTCAACAGTGTCAAAGAGAGCAGCCTCTCCGGCGGCGTGACCGGCGGTCCGCTCGAGGCCGCGAGCCTTGGCCCATCGACCATTGCCATCCATGATGATGGCGATGTGCTTGGGGGCGTCAGGCATCGAGAATCGCCAGCGAGGCCAGGCGGCGCTCGAGGTGGTACTCGAGGAAGCGACGGGTCACTCCCATGGCATCCGGCGATAGAGAGGCGTCTGCCTCCGGGAGCTTGTCGAAGTCACTCGCCGCCAGCCGCGCCAGGTAGTCCGTGAGGCCCGGCCGCAACGCGTACGCGCTCTCGCTGCGACACGACTCGCACTGGGCGCCGCCGGCAGCGAAGCTGAACCTGGTCAGGCCATCCTCCCGACCGCATCCGGCGCAGTGGGAAAGCGCCGGCGCCACCCCAACGATGTCTGCGGCCTTGAGCAGGTAGGAGGGAACCAGGTCTGGATGCAGTGGGCCTTGCTCCAGAGCCCTGAGACCTCGCTGCAGCAGCAGGAAGAGACGGCCTGAATTCTCCTCCTCCTGGGCAACGGCGTCCGCCACCTCAACCATGGTGCCCGCCGCGATCACCTTGTCGAGATCGGAGCGCAGGTGCGGAAACGACTCGATGGTCGTCGCCCCCGTCAAGGTGTCGAGGTTGCGTCCTTCGTAGAGGACGAGATCAACGTGCGAAAACGGCTCGAGGCGTCCGCCGAAACGGCTCTTGGTCTTGCGGACACCCTTGGCGACGGTGCGGATCTTCCCTCGATTGGGGCTGAGGACGATCACAACGCGATCCGCCTCGCCGAACGGAAACGAGCGCAGCACGATTCCCTGATCGTTGCGAAGAGCCATCAAGAGAGCGTATCGGGGCGATCGCTCGAGGCGAGCGAGCTATGGGCTATGGGCTGTGAGCTATGGGAGCTTCCCCCCTTCCGCTTACGAGAGGGGGTTAGGGGGTGGGAGTTATCCGAGCAACATTGCGTGTTTGGGTTCCCCCTCCGCCCCTGCAAGCCATCCTCCCCCGCAAGCGGGGCGGGATGGCTCGGACCTGATACCTTCTCCTCATGCCCACTCCCCTCTCCCCTACGGAACGCACCGACTTCCTCGTAGAACACCCCAACTGGACGCTGGATGGCGAGACCATCAGCCGCACCTTCGTCTTTGCCGACTTCGGGGCCGCCATGGGATTCGTGACCAATGTCGCCATCGCCGCCGAGCGGGCAGATCACCACCCCGACATCGACATCCGATGGAACAAGGTGACGTTGGCCCTGAGCACTCACTCCGCCGGCGCCCTTACCGACAAGGACGCCTTGCTCGCCACCGAGGTAGAGGGCTTCTAGTTGCGAGACCGAACGGCCAGACGCCTGTCGGCTATCCACACCGCCGTCTACCGAGCCTCCCGGGGTCGCCTCGGCCGCCGTTTAGTCGACAACGACATGCTGCTGCTGCGGACTACCGGGCGTCGCAGCGGGAAGCCGCACACGGTTCCGTTGCTCTACTTGCGCCAGGGCGCGGCCTTCGTCGTCATCGCCTCGTGGGGAGGCAGGGACCACCATCCCGAGTGGTACCTCAACCTGTCCGCCGATCCGCAGTGCTCGGTGACTGTCGACGGGAGGGTGCGCTCGGTGACGGCGCGGACGACGGTTGGCGAGGAACGGGCGAACCTGTGGGCCCGCGCGGTAGCTGCCTACGACGGCTACGCCGGCTACCAGGCCAAGACGGAGAGACAGATACCGGTGGTCCTGCTAGCCGACGCTGCCTAGAAGCCGAGCCGGTCGAGCAGGCTGTCGTGTTGCTGCCAGTCCGGCTCGACGCCGACCTTGAGCTCGAGGAAGACCTTGACGCCGAAGATGGACTCGAGCTCCTTGCGAGCATCGGCACCGGCGGCGGCAAGCATCTTGCCGCCCTCACCGATAACGATCCCCTTCTGCGACTGACGTTCGACCTTCAGATCCACGGCAAAGAACAAGCTGCCGTCGGCCCGCTCCTCCTTGTCGGTCACGATTACAGCCAGGGAGTGTGGCAACTCCTCGCGCAAGCGTGACAGGAACTTCTCCCTCACGATCTCGGCAACGAGGATCTGTTCTGGCTGGTCTGTGATCATCTCAGGCGGGAAGTACGGCGGCCCTTCGGGCAACAGGCTCTGGATCTCGTCGAGGAGGGCTGTGACGCTCTCGCCGGTCAGGGCGCTCACCGGAACGTATGCGGCAAAGTCCCACTTCGCCGCCTCCGTCAGATGGCGGGCGACGGCACCCCGGGAAGCCTTGTCGATCTTGTTGAGGGCGAGGATCACCGGCGACCCGGAGCCGTGAGCCCTCTCGGAGACCAGCCGGTCACCCGGACCCGCCTCTGCGGTGGCATCTAGCACCACGACCACAACATCGGCGTCCGCCAGCGTTCCGCCGACGAGTTCGTTGAGGCGCCGACCTAGGGCCGTCTTGGGCTTGTGCAGGCCGGGGGTGTCGACGAGCACCAGCTGCGCCTCGGGTCGGTGCACGACCCCCCTGATCGTGTTCCGCGTTGTCTGCGGACGGACCGATGTGATCGAGACCTTCGACCCGACCATGGCGTTGATGAGCGTCGACTTGCCAACATTGGGCCGACCAACAATGGCGACGAAACCAGACCTCACCCGCGTGTGACCGTCACCTCGGCGACGCGGCGACCCTGGACTCGTTCGGTCTTGATAACCAGGCCGTCAAGATCGAACGACTCGCCTTCTTCGGGAACACGACCGGCCAAGCCGAGAACCAATCCCCCAACCGTGTCCCAGTCTTCGTCCGGCAACTCGACGTTGAAGAGCTCTCCGAGTTCGTCGACGGCAAGACGACCGTCGACCCGATACGCATCTGTCCCCATCGCGATCACCATCGGTTCCTCGACGTCGTACTCATCGGCGATCTCCCCAACCAACTCCTCGATCAGGTCCTCGATCGTCACGAGACCCGCCGTCGAACCGAACTCGTCGACAACGATGGCCATATGCACCTGGTTGCCCTGCATCTCGCGCAAGAGCTCGGACACCTGCTTCGTCTCGGGGACGAAGTAGGCCGGGCGCATCATGTCACTAACAGGCACGTGATCTCCGCCCTCAACCATCAGACGCAACAGATCCCTGGCATAGAACAACCCGACGACCTCATCCGGACCGTCGCCGACGACCGGGATCCGGGACCGCCCCTCGGCGACAACGAGATCGAGGGCCTCAGACGTGTTCGCCTTTGCGGCGACAGTCACCATGTCTGGTCGTGGCGCCATGACCTCGCGGACGATGGCATCCGTGAACTCCATCACAGACGAAATGAGCTCACGTTCCTGAAACTCGGCCGTCTCCGTGCCCTCGGGCGCCACCGAGACTCCCTGCTCATCGTCGTCGGCAATCGCATCGGCCGCACGCTCACCGAGCGAGACTGCGGACACCAGCAGACCGATGAAGCGGTAGGCCAGTACGCGCGGCCGGCCTCTCCCCCACTCCCTTGGCAACACATCGCCGAAGCTGACCAGGACTACGGCCAGGGTTGCGAGGCCCGCCGCCAACGGCCACCCAGAAAGCAACCGGGTCAATGCCCAGGCGGCCGCCACCGCTGCCACCGTGAGAAGGGCCGAGTGGACCGTGCCGAGGGCCGGCTGTAGCGTTGGGCGTTGATCGAGCAGGGCAGCTGCTCTCTCCGCTCGTTTGTCACCATCCGCAGCGTCGTGAAGCGCGTCAGCGCGCGGGGTGCGAACGAGGGAGGCACCGCCTGCTCGCAGCGCGGCCGCCAAGGCCAGGATCACTAGAGCTCCGCCGAATGCCAGCCAGGTCATGGTCGAGTCCTGCCGACGCTCGCCAGCAGTTCGGTTTCACGGGCTTCCATAGCCGCCGCCTGGTCATCCTCGAAGTGGTCGTATCCGAGCAGGTGCAGTATCCCATGCACCACCATCAGGTACAGCTCATCGGAAAACGGCACGCCGGCCGCGGCTGCGTTGGCCATCACCACCTTGGGGCAAACAAAGACGTCGCCAAGGTTCAATGGAGGACCATTGGGCGAAAGTGCCGGACTCTTGCCGGGGTGAAGATGCTCGAGCGGAAAGGCCAGCACATCGGTAGGACCATTGCGATCCATGAACCGTTCGTTGTAGCGCTGCATGTCATCAACGCCGACGAGAACCAGCGACACCTCGGTGCCCTCGGGGAAGCCCTCGGCCTCGAGCACGTTCACGGCGAGCGATCGCAGTGGCTCAGACTCGAGGGGCTCTTCCTGCTCATCCGCCACGAACACGTTCATCCAGGGAATCCTGGGTAGGGGATCCGGCTGTGGTAGTAACCGATCAGCGAGTCGACCAGCGCGTTGCGCACCTTGGTCAGCTCACCGAACGTAAGCGAACTCTCGTCGAGCTGTCCATCGTCCTGCTTCTCGGCGATGACCTGATCGACGGCCTTCGAGATGTTGTCGATATTGGGGTCTTCGTGCTGCACCAGACTGCGCACTGCCCCCTCGGTGGCATCGGCCAGCATGAGGATCGCCATCTCCTTGCGCTTTGGCTTCGTGCCCGTGTGGCGATAGTCATCAGGTTCCGATCCGGGATCTAGCGCAAGAGCCTTGTGATAGAAGAACCTCATAATGCCGGTTCCGTGATGCATACGGATGCCGTCAGCCACCTCGTCCGGCAGACGGTATTGCTTTGCCAGCTTGAGGCCATCGGTGACATGGCTGCGAATGATGTCGGCGGACTGCTCGGGCGTCAATTCATCGTGGGGGTTGGAGACACCGAACTGGTTCTCGATGAAGAACAGTGGGCGCGTTGTTTTGCCGAGGTCGTGGTAATAGGCCGCCGCTTGAGCGAGCAAGGCATTGGCCCCAACTGCCCGCGACGCCCGTCCGGCCAGCGTGCCGACGAGGATCGAGTGGTTGAACGACCCCGGCGCCTGCTCCTCGATGCGGCGCAGCGCTGGGTGGTTCCTGTCTGTGAGGTCAAGCAGCGTCAGCGTCGTGGTGATCTTGAACAGGTTCTCGAAGAACGGAAGGGCACCAAGAGCGACGACTCCTGCGATCACGCCACCACTACCGGCGGCTCCGGCAACCCGCCAGGCGACGTCGGAACCGTCAAAGAACCAAGCCAAGGCCCCGCCAAGCGGCGCCAGCACGGCACCTATAGCGACAACCGCCAGGCGCAGGCTGGTGCGCGATGATGCCGCTGACACGAGCGGGACCGGCGCCATGGTCGCCGCACCGGCGAAGACCGTGAGCGCAAGATCGCCAGTGGCCAGAGCCGTGAAGGCTGTCATGGGAATTGAGACGAGTAGGGCTGTCCGCGGATTGAACAGGATCGCGGCGAGGAACCCCAGCGCCGCAGCGGGGATCAGATAGCCGAGCTCGGGCCGATCACCTGCGACGATTTCGGGTAGCCGCGCTGCGGCCGCAGCCAACACCAGCAGAAGGCCGAAGAGCGCCACCAGCTTGGGCCGCTCCCACTGGTCACGGGCGATGCGCCACAAAAAGAAAACAGAGAGCAGGACGATCAACGCTCCAGAAGCGGCGAGGGCATCGAGCCGCACTTCCTCAGTGGGGACCAGCAGATCGAGTTCAACGATGGCTTGCCACTGAACGGCAGAGACCAAGTCGCCTTCCTCGACGATGGTCTGGCCGGCGAGATAGGGCTCGACCACCTCAATCACCGCATCCTCGGCGTTCTGGCGCGCCAACTCGGTTGCCGAGGCATCAACGCTGCGATTGTCCTGCAGGTTCTCGGCGACGATCTCGGCTACAGCGATCTCCACTGCAGCGACGGTGTCGGCCTCGAGTCCAAGGAGGATGAGCCGGCGGGGAGCATTGACGAGATCGCTCTTCACTTCGTTGAGCTTCTCAGCGAGGATGCCATCTCCGCTGAGAAGCTCAATGGCCAGCTCCCCTGCTTGTGTCTCGATCTCGTCGAGGTGGCTCACCTCCAATTCGGCGAGGAAGTCGTCGTTGATGACGCCGAGCACGGTGGCAATGGTCGCCGAGTCGTACAACGGGTATTGGCTTCGCAGGGCATCCAGCTGCTCCTCGAGCGGAGGTGGGAACGCCAGCGGCTCAGGGATGGTCGTCGTTGTGGTCTCGGCCGGGACTTCGGTGGCGGGAACCTCCTCGCCGGGTACCGCTTCCGCTGGAACCTCCGTCGTCGGGACCTCCTCGGCAGGAACCTCCTCGGCAGGAACCTCGACCGACGGCTCGACGACCTCGGGCACCGGCGCCGACACCTCGCGGGCCCTCGTGAAGAAGAGGGAGATGTCCCGGCCGACAGCTCGCGTTACCTCGGCGTCAAGCTGAAATTCAGTGTCGACGTTATTGCGGGCGAGCTGGCGGGCTTGCGCGGTTGCCGTCTCGTCGACGATGCTGATGGGTTCGTCGGCCGTGAATGTCTGCGGAGCCGGCTGACCGATGGCGGGCGGCAACGGCGCCGCCGGCTGGGCCCGCCCGGTGACCAGCACGAACGAAACCGCGGCGATGGTGAGGATCAGCACCGTCGCCCGGGCAAACCCGGAGCGTCTGGTAGCCGAGCTCATTCCCCTTGGTTCTCCTCGAACTTCCGATAAGCCTCAACGATCGAGGCGACAATGCGGTGACGGACGACATCTGTTGCAGACAGCTCAACCGACGACACGCCATCGATGTCGCGCAGGATGCGCCTGGTCACGCCGAGGCCGGAGCCTCGGGCGTCTGGCAGGTCGATCTGGGTGATGTCACCTGTGATGATCATCTTGGAGTTGAACCCGAGGCGAGTGAGGAACATCTTCATCTGCTCGGGGGTCGTGTTCTGCGCCTCGTCGAGCACGACGAAGGCATCGTTGAGAGTGCGACCGCGCATGTAGGCGAGTGGTGCGATCTCGATCGTCCCGCGATCGAGGAGGCGCAGCGTCTCGTCCATCCCCACCATCTCGTAGAGGGCGTCGTAGAGGGGGCGCAGATAGGGATCCACTTTGGCGGCGAGGTCGCCCGGCAAGAAGCCAAGGCGCTCGCCGGCTTCGACGGCCGGGCGAGTCAAGATGATCCTGGTGACGCTCCCCGAGGTGAGCGCTTCGACCGCCGCAGCCATGGCCAAGTAGGTCTTGCCGGTGCCGGCGGGGCCGATGGCGAACACGAGGGTCGACTCGCGGATGGCGTCGAGGTACAGCTTCTGCCCGAGGGTCTTGGCCCTAATGATGCGTCCCCGTCCCACCCTGATTCCTGTGGCGAAGACGCCTGACGGACTGGGGATGTCGCTACGGACCATCTCGACAACACGCGACACGTGCTCGGGCGAGAGCTCCTGGCCTGCTTGGGCGACGAGAAGCAATTCCTCGAAGACCGTCCTGACGAGCTCGGCGCCGGCGCCTGCAATGGTCAACTCGTCGCCTCTAGCCACGATGCGGACGCTCGGAAAGGCCTCTTCGACAGCGCGCAGGTGGGCATCTCGCTGCCCGAGCAGATCGAGCATGAGATGGTTGCTAGGAACGCGAAGCTTCAGCTCAGCGGGGGGTGCTTGTGTCACGATTGCCTCGAAGGCAGTGGGAACAATCCATTGTATCGGCCTCTCATGGAATCAGCCTCAACGGTTTTCATCCAGGGGGCCACGACATCTGTCTGCCGCCGATGACGTGGAAATGCAGGTGGGGGACGGACTGTCCCGCCGTTTCTCCGACATTGGACACCAGGCGCCACCCACCTTCGAGCCCCTCCGCGGCGGCAACCGTGGCGGCGAGGGCAACGAGGTCGGAGAGCACCGGCGCGGACACCGGCTCAGCGATCGAACCGATGTGCTGTTTAGGGATGACGAGGATGTGGGTCGGAGCCACCGGGTTGATATCGCGAAATGCCAGGGCGTGCTCAGACCGTTCGACGATGTCGGCCGCTAGATCGCCGGCAGCGATCGAACAGAAGAGGCAGTCGGAGCTCAGTCGCTCGTCAGCCCCAACGTGGCGAGGCGAGAGCTGAAGGTTTCCTCGCTCTGGTCGAGGAGGAGCGACAGCGTGCGGAGGTCATCGCGACGCAACGTCAGCACCCTGCCATTGAAGTCTTGACGGATCATCTGCACGCCCCTGAGGAAACGCTCGATGATCACGGCATCGGGACCAGACAACGAATCCATGGCGTTGAGGTCGATGGTGACGCCGCCAGTCGGCAGAGAACTGATAGGGGGGTCCTGGCCGTCGTCCTGAGGAAGTAGCTGATTGACGGGGACCTGATAGAAGGCAGCTAGCCGCTCCATCCGGGGAAGGGACAGGCTGCGCTCGCCGCGCTCATAGGCACCGAGCACCGCGGCCTTGAATTCGCCTTCAGAGACGCGCTGCACATCTTGGAGCGAGAGGCCCCGCTGCTTTCGGATCGTGCGCAGTCTTGCGCCAACTTTTTCGTTGTAGGTACCGATTTCTGCTTCCACGGAACTCCCTTAAGCAGTGGTGCACTTTTAGCGCGCACCTCGAACGCTCTCCGTGGGTACCATGATAGCCACAGTCTTCGGAGATTGTTGGTTTTTCGAGCACCGTTTTGAAATTAGCTAGCTGGTCCCCCGACGCCACCGGCGCTTGGAGCCAGTTGGCGATTCCGCCTGGGCAACCGCGTAGGCCCGTAGCGCTTCCTCGGCCTCCGTCGAGAGGCTTTCGGGGATGGCGATATCGATCTCGACGAGCAAGTCTCCCCGGCCGCGACGTCGCAGCCTCGGCATCCCCCGTCCCCGGAGGCGCAACACGGCGCCGTGTGACGTTGCGGCAGGGATGTCGATGGGGATGTCGCCCTCCTCGATAACGGGGATCGAGAGCGTCGTGCCGAAGACAGCCTCCGATAGTCCAATCGAAACCCCGTGCACCAGGTCGTCGCCCTCGCGGCGCCACCGAGGATCGGCCTCGATGGAGACCTCGACGTAGAGATCGCCAGCAGGGGCACCCCGCTCGGCACCGCCGCCGCGCCCTGCGAGGCGCAGTCGCACGCCGTCGCCGATGCCGGGCGGTATCTGAACGGTGACAGACCGAACGTCGTCTATGAGCCCCGTGCCCGTGCACATCGGACAAGGTTCCTCGATGACGGTGCCGGCTCCATTGCAGGCCGCGCAGGTGGAGATGGCGCTGACATCGCCGAAGACCGTTCGACGCGCCACCCTCACCGCGCCCTGGCCTCCGCAAGCCTCGCATGTCACCGGGTGATGACCTTCGGCGGCGCCGGATCCGTCGCAAGTCTCGCAGGTGGCGGCCGCGCGGAACGACATCTCCCGATCGACGCCAACCGCAGCCTCCTCGAGGCTGACCGAAACGGCAACCAGGATGTCGGTGCCCCGGACTCGGGTGCCTCCGGTGGGGCCGAAGCCGCCGCCGAAGAAGGTCCTCAGCAGGTCGTCGATCCCGCCAAGATTGGAGAACAAGCTGGAAACGTCGAACTGGTCGCCGCGATCGTAAGCGGCCCGCCTTGCAGGATCGGAGAGCACCTCATAGGCCTCAGCGATTCCTCGGAACCGGGCCTCTGCCGTGGGATCCGGGTTGGTGTCGGGATGCGTCTCGCGGGCGAGGCGTCGAAACGCCCTCTTGATGTCTTCCGGCTCGGCATCCCGAGGGAGGCCGAGGACTGCGTAGTAGTCCTTCACAGCGACTCGCCGAGGTTCTCGCCGACCTGCTCGACTATCCGGATAGTGCGCTTGTAGTCCATTCGCAGAGGCCCGAGAACTCCCACCTTGCCCTCATCGCCGGTTGCCGTGACGTAGCTGGCAGCAACAAGTGCAACATCAGCGTCCTCGAGCAGAAGCTCCGAGCCCAGCCGCACGACGGTTCCTCCGTCGGCTTCGTTGAGCAATTGGTAGATGCTCGACTCGTGGTCGAGCAGATCGAGTATGCGGCGCACTTTGGCCAGGTCTTCCCAGACGTCGGCCAACTGGCTGGTGCCGCCGAGAAACACGTCGCCCCCTGCCTGCGCCGGCACGATGGCGCTGGCGGCTAGGCCGGCGGCGGCGGCCACGTTGGGTTCGACATCGACCGAATTGACGGCAGTCGCCAGGTCGGAGATGGCAGTTCCGACTCGTGCGTTGAGAAGGTCTTCTGCGGCGCCGAGGACCTCGGGAGCGACCGGCTCGGTGAAGCGAGCGACCTCCTTGGCCACCTTGCCGCTCGAGGTCACGGCCACGACCAAGACCTCACGATCACCGAGCTGGACCAGGTGGATCCCCCGCAGAGCCTCATTGGCCGTGGCCGGGCCCATGACCATCGACGGCAGGTGGGTGATGTCCGCCAGCAGCTCCGAGGTGCTCTGCAGCATGTGATCGAGTTCGGCGTGTGCCCTGGTGAAGAAGGACTCGATCTTGGTGGCGATCGCCGATCGCAGTCGCGCCGGAGACAGATGATCGATGTAGTAGCGGTAGGCGTTGGCGGTTGGAACGCGGCCCGCCGAGGTGTGCGGCTGTACGCAAAAGCCATCGCGCTCCAGGACCGCCAGGTCATTGCGGACAGTTGCTGGGGAGACGGACAGGCCGGACGCATCGAGAACGGCACGCGAACTCACGGGAGCACCGGAGGCGATGTGCGTCTCGACCAGGGCCCTGAGAACTTCGGCTTTGCGGTCGTCGAGCATGGGATTGGAGCCTAGATTAGCAGTCGGCGGGCGCGACTGCTAAGAACGATTTCAGTCCTCGTCGATGCGCAGCACGGAGATGAAAGCCTCCTGGGGCACCTCGACCGCACCGACCATCTTCATGCGCTTCTTGCCCTCCTTCTGCTTCTCCAGCAACTTCCTCTTGCGGGTGATGTCCCCGCCATAGAGCTTGGCGGTGACGTCCTTGCGCACCGCCTTTACGGTCTCGCGGGCGATCACCCTGGTCCCAATCGCTGCCTGAATCGGGACATCGAATTGTTGACGGGGGATGAGCTTGCGCAGGCGGCCGACCATCGCCTTTCCGTAGGCGAAGGCGTTGTCACGGTGGCTGATAGTGGAGAAGGCGTCGACGGGTGTGCCATGAAGGAGAATGTCAACCCGCACCAGGTTCGATGTCCGGTACTCGGCCGGCTCGTAGTCGAGCGAGGCGTAGCCACGGGTCCGAGACTTGAGCTGATCGAAGAAGTCGAAGACCACCTCTGCCATCGGAAGCTTGTAGCGCAGCTCGACTCGCTGCGGGGACAGGTAGTGCATCTCCCCCATCTCGCCGCGCCGACCTTGCGCCAGCTCCATGACCGTGCCGACGAACTCAGTCGGCGTGATTATGAGTGCATCAACGAACGGCTCCTCGACTCCCTCCAGCGTCGAGGCATCGGGGAGGTCCTGCGGGCTGTGGATCTCGATCGATGAGCCGTTGGCAAGGTGGGCGCGATAGGCAACCGACGGTGCCGTTGCGACGAGGTCGAGGGCGTACTCCCGCTCGAGGCGCTGGCGCACGATCTCCATGTGCAGCAAGCCGAGGAACCCGCAACGGAACCCGAATCCGAGAGCCCGCGAGCTCTCCGGCTCGTAGAAGAGCGCCGCGTCGTTGAGGCGCAGCTTCTCGAGGCCGTCACGCAGCCGCTCGAAGTCATCTCCCTCCGCCGGGAAGAGACCAGAGAACACCATCGACTTCGGCTCCTGATAGCCGACGAGCGGAACGAGGTCTTCGGCGCCCGCAGTGGTCAGGGTGTCGCCGACGCGGACCTTCTCGATCTCCTTGATCCCCGTGATGAGATAGCCGACCTGACCGGCCTCGAGTGCGGCCACCGGAACAGCCCGTGGGGTCAACACCCCGATCTCTTCGGCGTTCTCCTCCTCTGCGGTCGCCATGAAGCGAACACGGCTCCCGGTCGACAGCTTGCCGTCTTTGACGCGAATGGAGCACACGACGCCGCGGTAGGTGTCGTAGTACGAGTCGAACACCAGGGCTCGGAGCGGTGCCTGTCGCTCGCCGTCGGGGGGTGGCAATCGCTTGACGATCGCCTCGAGCAATTTGTCGACACCTTCTCCCGTCTTGGCAGACACCGCCAGCACGTCCTCGACGGCGCCTCCGAGAACGGACGCCACCTCCCCGGCGACGCGTTCGGGATCCGCAGCTGGAAGATCGATCTTGTTGAGCACGGGAATGACTTCGAGGCCGGCCTCAACCGCCAAGTAGGCGTTGGCCAGCGTCTGTGCCTCGACGCCCTGGCTGGCATCGACCAGCAGAATCGCCCCCTCGCAAGCTTCGAGGCTTCGCGACACCTCGTATGTGAAGTCGACATGGCCGGGAGTGTCGATGAGGTTGAATTCGTAGTTGACGCCGTCCGCGGCGTCGTAATGGAGGCGCACCGCCTGGGCCTTGATCGTGATGCCCCGCTCTCTCTCCAGATCCATGGAGTCGAGAATTTGCTCCCTCATGTCTCGGGCCGCGACACTTCCGGTCACCTCGAGTAGCCGGTCGGCCAGAGTCGACTTGCCATGATCGATGTGAGCGATGATGCAGAAGTTGCGGATGGGCGCGGTTGATTGCATGGGAGAAGGGGGGAGCGCATTGTACCGCCCCTCCCTCACCACTAATGTTGCCTCTGATCCCCCGACCAGAGGTCTCATCGCCGTGGCCAACCTCAAATCCCAGATAAAGCGAAACCGCCAGACCGTGGCGCAAACCGCCCGCAACAAGGCCCTGCGCTCCGAGGTACGTACTCGTTCTCGCCGCGCCCTCGAGGTCGCCGAGTCCGGCGACAGCGAAGCGGCGGACGTCGCTCTGCGTGCGGCCAAGAAGCAGATCGATATCGCCACCTCGCGAGGCATCCTTCACCGCAACACCGCTTCCCGCCGCAAGTCTCGTCTCGAACACCGGGTACGGCAGCTGCTTTCCGGCTAGTGGACAGCTCTACCTGGCTGACGCCGGAGGCTCATCAGAAACTCGTCGACGAACTCGAGGAGTTGACAACTACCGGCCGCGTCGAGATCACCGCCCGCATCGCCGAAGCCCGCGAGCACGGCGACCTCAAAGAGAACGCCGACTACGACGCCGCCAAGAACGAGCAGGGTTTCATGGAAGCCCGCATCCGCAAACTCAAGCACCTTCTTGACAGCGCCGAGGTGCGTGAGGTGTCGGCAGACGGGAGCGTGCAGGTCGGCACGGTGGTGACCGTCGTCGACGCCGACGGCACCGACATGGAGTTCTTCGTTGCCCCCGCCGAGAACAAGGTCGCCGGCTTCATCCTGGCCTCGCCTGATAGCCCCCTTGGCGCCGCGCTACTCGGAGCGACTGCCGGCGACAAGGTCTCCTACGAGGCTCCCGCCGGCACATTCAGCTACGAGGTGAAGTCGGTTCGGGTCTTCGACGGCTAGTTCGCGGCTAACTCGCTCTGCGGCCTCTCCCCACCCAGCGGCATAGCGCCACGGTCAACCGCTCCAGCGTGATGCGATGCGTCGCCTCCGGCGCCGTCTTCATCAGTACGTCGGCTCGTGATAACGCGTCGAGCGCCCGCGCCAGGTCGGACTCCTGGGAATCCGACCTCCTGCGCCAGGCCTTCTGCACCGGGTAGGAGTCGGGGGCGCCGTCTACCCACTCGGCGTACGTTGCCAGATCGGGTGCCGCTGCCGCCAGGGCACGCCGTCTCACCTCGCCCTCAACGAAGGCGAGGAGCTGTAGCGGATGGCCGTGGACAAGGAAGTCCGCCAGCCGCCGCAATGCCGTCGCCACGTCTCCGGCGGCCACCGCGTCGGCGTAATGCCACATGGGTTCGTCCGGTCTGGCTCGAAAGCGCGAGGTCACGGCTTCGGCTGTCGCTTCCTGACCGCCCGCGGCCAGCTGGTCGAGCGCCTGGCCCAGCGCCGCGGTGTCGGATCCGAAGTGCTGCAACAGGCCGGCAGCGCCGGCCGAGTCGACCTTGACACCGCGAGTCTTGGCGGCGATGGCCAGCCACTCTCCGGCGTCTCGCTCCCGCATCTTCTTGATGGAGATGCTCTCGGCTACGGGCTTCAGCGTCTTGCCGAGCGGCGCAGGGATGGCGCCGAGCGATCCGAATACGACCACTACCGAGTCGTCGCCGAGGTGTGATACCAGCTCAGACACCAACTCCGCCTCGCCCTTGAGGAGGTTCTGGGTGTCCGCAATGAAGACGCCGCTGCGGTCCCCGAAGAGAGACCCACTCTGCAGCGCAGGGACCAGCGGCTCCAGACCCTGTCGGAACGACGAGTCGTCTGTCGAATCGGTTCCTCTGCCAGGGACGTCGATGCGGACCGGGTCCTCGATCTCGAACTCTGCGAAGACGGCCGCGGCACGATCCATCAAGAGCTGGCGTTCGCCGGGGCCGGCATCTCGCGGCCCAACGATCGTTACCAGCGACTTCATGCGGCAACGGTAGCGAGTCGTCATCGGCTGCTACCCGGCTGCCTGGCCAGAGAGCGAGATGATCACATCCCCCTCGACATCCGTTCGCAGCACGGCTGAGCCGCCGGCTGCCAACGCATCGATCACCTCGGCGCTCGGATGTCCATAGCTGTTCGGGCCGACGCTGATGACTGCGATCGACCCGCCATGGAGCCGGAGCCATTCGAGATCCGAGGTGGCCGCCCCCTGATGGGGCACCTTGAGAATGTCGACCCGCCCGGGGTCCAGGTCGTGCTGGGCAAAGGTCTCGATGTCGCCCGAGGCCAATAGGCGCGGCCCGCCTGCGGAGACGGCGACGACCAGGGACCCATCATTGACCGAGGCATAGCGACGAAGTGGCCCCAGCACCTCCAACTCGAATGGACCGACCTGCGCCGTTGCGCCGACTGGTGGCGCTTCCGCCGGAACCCCGTGGCGGGCGGCCAGGCTCAGTAGCTCGACAATCGCAGGGTCGGCCTCGGCGTATGCCGGATACCACAGGCGTCCGACCACGAACGTGTCAAGAGCTGCCAAGAGGCCGGTGATGTGATCAGAGTGGGGATGGCTGAGGATGGCCAGATCGATGCGTCGCACGCCATGACGGCGCAGCGCCTGGCGAAGAACGGACTCGTCGGGACCGCCATCGATCAGGACCGTTGCCCCACCCCGTAGCAGCACCGCATCTCCTTGCCCGACATCGAGGAACACGGCCTCTGGTCGCCGGGGACCACTGGAGTCCGCCGCAGACACCACGAGCACCGCAGACAGGACCGCAATGCCGAGAGGGCGCCACCGTGCCGACCTGATGACCGCGACCACCAGCCCCATTGCGACGACGCCGGTCAGGCCGAGCTGAGGTCCTGCGGCGAACGCTCGCGCCACGAGCGTTACCCCGTCCGCCAGCACCCCCGCCAACGACGCTGCGACACCAACACCGCTGATCGCTGCAATGGCACCGACCACGGTCGCACCCGTAACGAGCGGGGCGGCAACGACGTTCGCCGCCGGAGCCAGCAGCGGCACAGCACCGAAGTGAGCCAACAGGATCGGGGCAACTGCCAGCTGAGCGCCGACGGTGGCGGCCGCTGTTGTCCTGAGCCAACCTTGCGCTGTTCCGGTGGTTGTGAGCACACCTGCCGTTGCGGCGACAGATAGCTGGAAGCCGACGCTGGCGACCAACTCGGGGGCGGCCACGACGATCGCCGCCACTGCAGCACCCATCGCCGTCCATGCGGCGACTGGCCTCCCAACGATGCGGCCACCGAGAACGATCGCAGCCATCACCGAGGCCCTAACGACCGAAGGCTCCCAGCGGGTGGCGATGACGAAGATCACCAGCACGACAAGGCTCGTTGCGGCCCGCCACCTGCCGTCGACAAGGATCAGGCCTGCGAGGATCCACCACCCGCCAACCACCAACGCCACATTCGAGCCGGAAACCGCCACGAAGTGGCTGAGGCCGCTGAGCCGCAGTGACTCGAGATCGGCCTCGCTGACGTTGCTGGTGTCGCCGATGAGGAAACCCGTCACGAGAGCAGGCCCCGGCCCACTGTCGGCGAACACCCGGTTCACTCGCCGCCGCAAAGCCGCCCCTGCGGACATGAACACGCCGGGCTCACCGATAACCGTGACCTCGGCGCTGGAGATCGTGCCGGCGACCGGTCCGAAGCGGGTTCTGAAACCACCGGCGGAGACATCGCCCTCGACGACGACTCGTTGCCGGGCTTCGGCGGCGGCTCCTGACCGCACCCACAGGCGGGGGCCACGCCACGGGGCGAACACGCCGTTCAGTACAACATGGCTTGGCAGGAAGGCGAAGCCAGCCTCGGCGCCATCTGACGCGGCAACCCCTGAAAGAACATGAGCCTGCTCGGGAACATCCGCATGCAAGGTCGCGACCTCTCGCCCCATGGCGGCACTGCCGGCAGCTCCGGCTATCAAAACAACGGCCACGAACCGCCGACGATGCCTGCTGAAGAGCGCTCCAACGACGACGAGCAAAACGACGTGCGTCCCGACTCGACCGGCAGCCGCTCCCGCCCAACTCCACAGGCCGATGGCGACGGCTGCGGCGCTACGGCCTCGGGGGAGGTTGAAGAACCTCAGGGGACCGCGACGTCGCGTATGGCGGCCAGCTTGGCCTCGCCGATACCCGAGACGCTCAGCAGGTCCTCGATGGTCTCGAAGGGGCCGCGCGCTTCACGGTGATCGATAATCCGCTGTGCCAGTACCGGGCCCACTCCGGGCAAGGCAGCCAGTTCCTCCACGGAAGCAGAACTCATCGACACGACGCCGCTCTCACCCTCAGCAGAGCCGTTAGCGGCATCACCGACGGTGGGGACAACGATCTGCATGCCATCGCGCAGCGGTGTCGCCAGGTTGACAGCCGTTGGCGATGCATCCGCCGTCAGTCCGCCGGCGGCGGCAACCGCATCGGCGACCCGCGAGCCCGCCTCCACAACAACCAGGCCCGGGTCAACAACGGCCCCCGTGATGTGAACCGTGAGATCGCCGGAAGCACTCGCCGGCGCGAAGGAGACCGCAGGCGGTGACGACGGGGCGCCGCCGAACATGACCCCGGCCATGAGGGCTCCGACGGCAAGGGCCACTACGCCGATCCACTGGCTCACGGTCAACTCCCGATCTCGACCGCGCCCCCAGATTGTGTAGCACAGCGGTTGTGCCGGGAGAAGGGGTCTACACGAGGAAAGTGATGGCGGCGAGCAGGTTGAAGCCGGAGTGGATGTAGATCGCCGCCCCCACCTGGAGCTTCCAAGCGACCAGGGAGAGGATCATCCCAAGAACGAACAGCGGCAGCAGGATGGCCACCGTTTCGGGACCGTTGTAGTGGAAGGCTGCAAAGGCGGCGCTGCTGACGGTGGCTGCAACAGCGAATGGCATCTGTCGCTGCAGGCCCCGCAGCAGCACCCCACGGAATAGAACCTCCTCGACGACGGGCGCCAACAGGACGCTGCCAATGAAGGCCAGGATGGCGGCGAGACCAGTCGCTTCCTCGGCCAAGCGGGCGATCTCCTGTGGGGCCTCCTCGAAGTCGACGAGGCTGTTGAGCACCAATGTGGCGATGACGGCCAGGACGACGCCAACGAAGACCAGCCACGCCTGGTCTAGCCTCGGGGGAACGCCGAGCTGCTTGAGTGGCGACTCGATACCTCGCTTGCGCGATAGCGCCCAGAATGCGGCGAAGGACCCCGCCTCCTGTATGGGGAGCACGAAGGCGAAGATCTGAAGAGGAGTTGGGTCTCCGCCGCCTATGGCAACAAAGGCGAAGGCACCGGCGATGAGGCCGATGAGGACGGCGTAAGCCGCATCAGAGATCCGCCAGTCGGCGGTCACATCACGATGTTGACGAGCTTGGGCGGACGGGCTATCACCCGTTTCGGCTCCAAGCCGTCGAGCAGGCCGACGATGCGCTCGTTGCCAAGGGCAAGCGCTATCGCCTCGTCCTCGGAGATGCCGGCTGCTACCTCGAGCCGGGCTCGCACTTTGCCGCTGATCTGAACCACCATCGTCACCGACTCCTCGACGACGAGGTCCGGATCCCAATCCGGCCACGATTCATCTGCCAATATCTCGCCGCCTCGCATCTCCCACAGCTCGTGAGACATGTGCGGCGCCATCGGGGCCAGCATCTTGAGCAGCATGGCGTAGGCCTCGTCGAAAGTTTCCTTCCGGGCGCCGTCGTCAGACCGGACGTAGTCGGCCAGCGCGTTGCTGAGTTCCATGAGCGCCGCCACGGCGGTGTTGAAATGGAACCGTTCGATATCGCTGCCGACCTTGCGCAAGGTGCGATGGGCTTTCGCGATGACGGCCCGATCGCTATCGGCAGCATCCCTGTCGACTGTTTCGACCTCAGTTCCGAGCCGCCACACCTTCTTCAGGAAGCGCGACGTTCCCTCCACCCCACGGTCGGTCCACACCGCGTCGTCGGTGGCCGGTCCGATGAACAGCTCGTACAGCCGGACCGCGTCTGCGCCATAGAAGTCGTAGAGGGGATCGGGCGAGACGACGTTGCCTTTCGACTTGGACATCTTGGCACCGTCCTTGGTGATCATCCCCTGGGTGAACATGCGCAGGAACGGCTCCGAGAACTCAACCAGCCCCATGTCGGCGAGGACCTTCACGATGAAGCGGGCGTAGAGAAGGTGAAGCACCGCATGCTCCACTCCCCCGACGTAGAGATCGACGGGCATCCAGTACTTCACCTTCTCGGGGTCGAAGATGGCGTCCTCGTTGTGGGGGTCGCTGTAGCGGAGGAAGTACCACGACGAGTCGACGAAGGTATCCATGGTGTCCGTCTCGCGCTTGGCGGGACCGCCACAGCTCGGACAGTCGACGTTGACGAAGTCGTCGACGGCGGCAAGGGGCGACTGGCCCTTGGGCTGGTAGTCCTCGACGTCGGGGTGGAGCACCGGGAGTTCGATTTCGGGCACCGGCACCAGACCGCACTCCGGACACGAGATCATCGGGATGGGGGCACCCCAATAACGCTGCCTCGATATCAGCCAGTCGCGCAACCGGTACTTAACGTCAGCCTTGCCGATCTCTTGGCCCTCGAACCACTCGATCGACTTGGCGATGCCGGCGTCCTTGTCGAGACCGTCCAGCCAGTCACTGTTGATGATCACGCCGTCGCCGGTGTAGGCCTCCCCCTCGAAATCGTCCGGCGGTTGAACGGTGCGGATGATCTCGATGTCGTGAGCGACGGCGAAGTCCCAGTCTCGCTGGTCCTGGCCGGGAACCGCCATGATGGCTCCAGTGCCGTACCCCATCAGGACGTAGTCCGCCATGTAGAGCGGAACCTCGGCGCCGTTGATCGGGTTGATGGCCTTGACCCCTAGGAAGAATCCCTTCTTGGGGCGGTCGGTTGCCAGTCGTTCGATGTCGCTCTCTTGCCTCACCTCTGTCACGAATGCCCTGCCAGCCTCCTCGAGATCGCTACCAGCGAGCAGCGACTCAACCAACGGATGTTCCGGGGCCAGCACCGCGAAGGTCATTCCGAAGGTGGTGTCCGGTCGGGTCGTGAACACGTCGAAGACCTCTTGGCGACCCGAAATCTCCATACCGAAGGTGACGCCCTGCGACCTCCCGATCCAGTTCTGCTGCATGACGCGCACGCGAGGAGGCCACTCCTCGAGCTGCGAGTCGTCCGGCAACAGGCGATCGGCGTACTCGGTGATCTTGAAGAACCATTGATCGAGGTCGCGCTTCTCGACGGCGGTGCCGCAGCGCTCGCAGAGCCCCTCGACCACCTGTTCGTTGGCGAGCACGGTCTGGTCCTTGGGGCACCAGTTGACAGGAGCGTTGGCCTTGTAGGCAAGCCCGCGCTCCCACAGCTGGAGGAACAACCACTGATCCCACCGGTAGTAGGCGGGCTCGTGGCTGGCCAGTTCCCTGCTCCAGTCGTAAACCGCTCCGAGGCGACGCAGCTGGACCTTCATCTGGGCGATCTGACTCTCGATGAACTCCCGTGGATGGACGCCGGCAGCGATGGCGGCGTTTTCAGCCGGCAGACCGAAGGAGTCCCATCCCATCGGAGCCAAGACGTTGAACCCCTGCATCCGCTTGAACCGGGTCATCACGTCGATGTAGGTGTAGTTGCGCAGGTGCCCCATGTGCAGAACGCCCGAGGGATAGGGGTACATCTGGATGTTGGCGAACTTGGGGCGCGACTCGTCTTCGACCGCGTAGAACGTCTTGTCCTGCTCCCAACGGTCCTGCCATCTAGCTTCGATCGAGCCCGGGTCGTACTGCATGAAGGAAGAAGCGTACTAAGCGTCCCCCAGGCCGAGCGGACGGCTTCCCCACAGGGCCGTGGGCACGCAGCAGCGGATTCGTCTACGATCGTCGCTATGCGACTGCTGTGGATCGCTGCGTTGGGTGGGCTCACTTACCTGAGCTGGGTTCTCAGCGCCACCGCGGCAGGAATGGCTGCCGCGGCGGCCTTCGCGATCACCCCCCTCGTGGCAGCACTTACGGTTGGCGCCCTGGTAGTCGCTCTCGCCAAGAGCACGCCACGGCTGCAGACTCGAGCCGGCTCTGGAGACTGCAGCTCGTGCCGCCAGTCGATCGGCCAGATCGGCGCCTTGTGGATGTGCGCCATCTGCGATCGGGCGCCCGTCCAAGCCTGAGCCCGGAGCCGACGAGAGAGGCAGCCCCCAAAGCGAAAGGCAACGCCACAGCGTTGCCTTTCATCTTGTGGAGCTGAGGGGATTCGAACCCCTGACCCCTTGCATGCCATGCAAGTGCTCTGCCGAGCTGAGCTACAGCCCCGAAGTCCGGAAGTTTAATGGCGGGAGGTTACGTGTACAGCAGTCGCCTCCACAGCAGTGTCTTTCCCGGGAGATGATTCACACAGCCCCGACTGAGAGAGGCTCAACGACCGGCTTCGGCGGCGACAGCGCTGATGCGGTCGGCGTCCGCCCACAGTCGTTCGAGGTCGTAGTAGGCCCTGGTCTCGGCATCGAAAAGGTGGATCACGATGTCGCCGAAATCGAGCAGCAACCATTTGGCATCCTGAGTGCCCTCGCGGCGCAGTGGCTTGTGAGCGAACGGCCGCAGCGCATCCTCAACATCATCGGCAAGAGAGAGCACGTGGCGTCGGGAGGTCCCGGTGGCGATGACAAAGACGTCGGTGATCACCAGCAGGCTGGATACATCGAGCAGGGCAACATCTATGCCCTTCTTATCGGCGATTGCCACGGCTGCTGCCACCGCGGCCTCGGTCGTTTCTGGATGTATCGCTACGAGCTCTCCCCTATCGGGATGTCTTGGCCAACGATGATACTGACATCGACAACTCCCGAGGGAGCGCGCACCTCGAGTTCCAGCTGGCCGACCCCAAGCAACTCAACGATCTCCGCCCCCGGCAAGCGATTGCCGCGACCCTGAGAGATCACCCGACTGTCCCGGTAGTCGAACGAGTCTGCGTTGTCTGTCTTGATCACTTTGAACCCACGACGCACCAGTGTCTCGGCGACCAGCCGAGTCGTCTGCGTCCGACCGTTCCCGTTGAGGACCTCGACCCGCGGCCTCGGTCCCTCGCGGATCAGCAGGTGGGGCATGCGGGAGAGGACGAAGCTGTCGGCGTCGGCGCCCCGCAACACCAGTTGCTCGTCTGTCCCGATGCCGATCTCGGCAAGGGGTGGGCCGCTGACCGTCAGCGGCGAACCTGACGCGACTGCCTGCAGTCCGGGTGCAGCATCCTCGCCAGGACCTGCCTTGGCATCCAGCGCCGCGATGAGCCCGTCGACATCGGTGGAAGTGAACAATGCCTCCCAGACCGCTCCCTGTCTCTCCAGCCACGCCAACTCATTCGACTCCCCTTGGGTTAGCAGGACCGCCGCCAGCAACGATGGCTGCAGCACGGCGACGCCTCGCTCGGCGAGGACCGTGCCGCCGTCTCCCGCCGGAACGATCACATCCGTCGGCAGATCGACGCTCACCGGAGAGCCGACAGCGAGGGTGAACTCCTCGGCAGTGAGGCCGACGGTCGCATCGACCCGGACTCCGAGCAGATTGGTCAGGGTGACGGCGGTTAGGGCCGCATCCTCGAACCGCGCCGTCTCCGCCAGCGGGAAGTCGCCGTAGCCGGGGATAGTGGTCGCCAGGCTCGAGGGGAAGACGATGAGGGTGGCTGCTCCGTTGGGATCTGCAACCGCGAGCAAGACCGACGCCGCCACCCCATCGGCATCCTCGACGACTATCGCAGTGGAGAACGAACCAGCCGGCGCGGCGGCTCCCACGGGCTCCGGCTCCAGCAACGCCACATCCTGCAGGGCGGACCTGGTGCCATCCCACACCGACGAAGTTTCGTCCTGGATCCTCTCGAAGCCGGCGCCAAGCGCTCCAAAGACTCCGGCGGCCCTGCCCTCGGAACCGAGGCCGGTGAGTGCAACCGTCGTCGCCGCGACGAGGAAGAAGAGAGCAATGCGACCCCAGCGGACGGTCACTGGCGTCAGCTCGATGTCCTCGGGTCTGAGTGCCTCGCCCTGCTCCTCGGGAACGGATGGTTCCGAGTTACCGTCGTCAGACATACAACTGGCGCTCCACGATGTACTCCCACACAGCCTCGGGAACCAGGAATCGGATGCTGAGGCCGGATGCCACCATCGAGCGCAAGCGGACACCCGAGATGTCGAGCTCGGGCATGGCTATCCAGGTCAGGCGGTCCGGCGCCACCGCCGTCACGGCATCAACGGAGGTTCCCGGCCGAGGCACGACAGCAATGTCGACCCGTTCGAGCACCTCTTCCGACCTATGCCACGACCCCAGGCCGGCAGCGCCGTCTGCTCCGAGTATCAGGGTGACGTCGTCGTCTGGCATATCCTCGAGCGTGTCGATGGTGTAGGTCGGGCCCTGGCGATGGACCTCTCGCTCGTCGATCTCGAAGTAGTCGACGCCTTCGATCGCCAACGTCGTCATTGCGAGTCGATCCTCGGAAGACGAGATGTTGCGGTCACTCTTCTGCCACGGGTCGCCGGCGGGGATGAAGGTCACGACGTCAAGCTGCAAAGCGTGAAACGCCACCTCGGCTGCCGAGAGGTGGGCGATATGAATCGGGTCGAATGTGCCGCCGAAAATGCCGCGTCGCACGGGTGGCAGGATATCCGACCGCAGCGGACGGACTCCTCGCCGACCGCAGCTCCAACGCCGCACTCGGCGGCTCGCAGCGGAGCCACGGCTCTGGATCCAGGTAGGTGTGGAACGAGCGAAGAGACCAATGCAGCGAGGGCCTCCCGTCGTGGACGCCGGAGAGGCCGATCACGTCCTCGATGGCCACGCGGGTTCCCAGGGTGACATCGATCCGTTCCAGGAAGCTATAGGAGGTCCGCAACCCATCGCCGTGATGCACCGTTACCGACAGCATCCCGGCAACCGAGCCGGCGAAGGTCACCAAACCGCTAGCTCCCGGGTGCACCGGTGTGCCCTCGGCAACGTCAAAGTCGACGCCGTAGTGGCCTGGTCGCAGCTGGGGGGTGAACCCTCGAGCAACAGGAGCGTCGACGGGGCCAACAAGGGGGGCGCTGCACAGCGACGCCACGAGAAGAACGGTTGGGAGGATGCCGCCGAAAGTAGTTCCGGCAAAGGGCTGAGGGAACCCCTACGCGATGTTGGCGACGCTACCCGTCATGGGATCGTCGACGCCGTCACCAGATACCAGCTGCGTCACGACGCGCCGTAGATCGTTCGGCCTGAAGGGCTTGGTAAGAAAGGCGTCCGCTCCGCCCCGATCTGCACGTTCGCGGGTCTCTTCCTGGGCGTGGGCCGTCAGGACCAGAACCTTGAGATTGCGGGTGTTGAGCTCCGAACGCAGCCGGGAAAGCACTTCCCAGCCATCCATCTTGGGGAGCCCGACGTCGAGGATCAGCAGGTCGGGTGGGTCCGACAGGGCGGCTTCGAGGCCCGCCGGGCCGTCCTCGCGGGTATCCACCTGGAATCCGGCAGGCTTGAGGCACACCTCGATGAGCCGCTGGATCACCTGTGAATCTTCGACAACAAGGACCCTTTGTCCCATGATCACCTCTTGGGGTGCTTATCGGCCGCCGATGGGAGCTGCTTGAGCGGGTTGCACCGTGGGGAGGGTGACTTCTTCGACGAACTTCTCCAGCTGTCGCAAGTTGCGCACCTCGAATACTCGCCGACAGTGGGGCGCATACTCCCCCATCACGGAATCTCCCGTGTCCCAATAGCGCCGAGGCTCGGGGTTGAGCCAGTAGACGGCCTTGGCTGCGTCGGCGATGCGAGCGAGCGCCGGGGCGTTCGAGTCGTGATAGTTGCTTCGAGCGTCACCGGTAACGATGACGACGCTGCGCGAGGTGACATCGGACAGAAAGCCCTCGATGAACTGATCCAATGCATTGCCGTAGTCCGAGTGGCCGTCAAGCCAGACGACCCTGGCTTCGGAGCTGATCCGGGCGGCGGCAACCGAGACATCCGTCCCTGGACCGAAGAAGCGGGTCACCTCATCGAGAGCGTCGATGAAGGCGAAGGCACGAACCCTGGAGAACTGATGGCTCATCGCATAGATGAACTGCAGCGTGAACCTGGCGAAGGTCGCCATCGAACCGCTGATGTCACACAACAGGATCAGGTCAGGCCGCGACGGGTTGGGCGTCCGCCACTGCGGTTCCAGCGGAATCCCACCGTACGAAAGCGAGCGCCGAATCGTTGAACGAACGTCGAGCCGGCCCCTACGGCGCTGTCTCCGGCGGCGCCCGAGACGCGTTGCCAGCCGCCGAGTCAGCGGATGCAGCACCCGCTCAACTTCCCTTAGCTCCGACCTCGTTGCTCGAGTTAGGTCAATGTCCTCGGCCAGCGGTCGCCGCAGAGTTCGGGCGACGGCCGCGACACCTCGGTCGGCAACGAGACGGCGCCGGATCTCGGCCCGGATCAGCTGCCGCAACTGCTCGCCTCGGCCGTGCAGGTCCTCGGACGCCAGGCGGCGCTGCAGCGGGTCCATCTCTGGGGCCAGATCGCTCAACAGCGCCTCGATGACGCCTTCGGCGTCTAGCTGGCGCAGCACCCGGTACAGGTAATAGGTGCCGCCTACCGGCCTCCCAGGCTCCATCCCCGAATAGTTGTCGACCGCCCTCCTGGCGATGGCCGCCAGCAGTGCCTCATCGTGGTCCCGGAGGGCGCGGTACAGGGCGGCGCCGAGATCGTCATCCTCTCCCCCAGATGCTCCCGCCGCCATCGCGACCGCCAGCGATGCATCCGGCAACGACGCCGGGGACTCCATCCCGAAGAACACCTCGAAAGCGGTTTCGAATGCTTCGTGGTGACGGACGTTCTTGACGAGGGTCGCTCCGAGGGTCGCTCGCAGCAGCCGACGATTCGCCAACCCCGTCACGGCGACGGCGTTGGCAGCGTCGATGGCCTCGACCATCGATACCGGCAGTCCGGCAGCCCTCAGCTCATCGACGAAGGCAAGAAGGACATCACGCATCCGACGCTTGCAACGCCTTCGAGGCCGTCTCGATGTCCGACTGATGCTTGAGCAACACTCCGAGGGTGTCCGTCACAGCACCGTCCGAGATATGTTCGACTCCGAGCGCTACCAGTGTGCGCGCCCAGTCGATCGACTCCGAGATCGAAGGGGCCTTGCGAAGGTCGAGGCCACGCATGCTGCGAACCACCCGGGCGGCCTCAAGGGCCAGAGCGGTGGCGAGCTCCGGGACCCGACGCTGCAGTATCTCTTGCTCTCGCTCGAGGGTTGGGTAGTCGAGATGAAGGAAGAGGCAGCGCCTCTTGAGTGCCTCCGACAGATCGCGGGTGTTGTTCGACGTGAGCACGGTGAGCGGGACAGACGTCGCCGAAATCGTGCCCAGCTCCGGAATCGTTACCTGGAACTCGGCAAGCAGCTCGAGCAACAGTGCCTCTGTCTCGATCTCTAGACGGTCGACCTCGTCGACCAGCAGCACCACGGGTTCGGGTGACGTGATCGCCTCCAACAGTGGACGCGGCATGAGAAAGGCCTCACCGAAGATGTCCCCCTCGACGTCCTCCCACGACTTGCCCTGATCCGACTGCAGGCGAAGCAACTGTTTTCGATAGTTCCACTCGTAGAGGGCCTTTGCTTCGTCGAGCCCTTCATAGCACTGGAGACGAATCAGCCGCCGGTCACTCATGGCAGCGATGGCCAACGCCAATTCGGTCTTGCCGACCCCGGCCGGACCCTCGACCAGAAGTGGCTTCTCTAGCTCTTGGGCTAGGAACACGACCTGGCTGATCTCTTCCGAGGCCAGGTAGCCAGTGGCATCGAGAGCCTTGCCGACTGCAGCCGGCCCATCGAAGGAGGGCTGGCTAGCCACTCAGATCCCGGCACTCCACAGGTGCGCCAGCACGATGACGACGCCGACGCCGCCGGACAAGGCCACCGTTCGCTGCCATTCCGGCAAGGTCCGCTGGATGAGGATCACAGCCAACAGCACGGCGGCACCAGCGATCACGGCTACCAGGACCGCTTGCGGCCACCCGTCGAAGATGTTGGCGAACAGGTCGGACGCCTCGATCTCGATGGCTGCGTCGTCTCGCTGGCTCTCGTAGACAGCCATGCCTCCAGCGGCTACACCGACGCCGCCAAACAGGTCGAAGCCCCAGAATCGACCGCGCGCCTTCGGTCGTGCGATGAGTACCAGTGCTGCGAATGCAGCGAGGATCGCACCGGGCCAAAGGAGGAGTTCAGGCTCAAACACCGTCACATCCTACGTTCGGAACTCGAACACCATCGCACCAATCCGCACGTCGTCGCCGGGCTGGGCGCCGGCGTCTGCAAGGGCAGAGTCCACGCCGAGGCCCTCAAGTCGTTCCGCCACAACGTCGGCTGCCTCGGCAACGGTGAGGTCGTCGAGAGCGATGGCTCTCTCGACGTCGCGTCCCGTAACCACCCAGGTCGCACCTTCTCGATCGATGCGGAAGCGGGTAGCGATCGGCCTGTGGAGCTGGAATCCGGGGCGAGGAGGCGCCTCCTTGTGGGCAACGTCCACAGCGTCGGCGATGGCATGCAGCAACGCCGGTAGTCCGACGCCACTGACGGCGGACACGACGTGCCCGTCTGGGAGGTCTGTCGGGTCGGCTACGAGATCGGCCTTGGAGATGACCACCAGCGACGGGCGCTGCGAGAGATCCTCCGAGTAAGCCGCAAGCTCACGGCGCAGGGTCGTCAACTGGTCGGGCACGGCAACAGTTTGCAGTGGCGACGGGTCGAGCAGGTAGATGATGATCCTGGACCGCTCGATGTGCCGAAGGAACTCGTGTCCCAGGCCCTTACCCTCGGCAGCCCCTTCAATCAGGCCCGGGATGTCGGCGAGCACGAAGACGCGATCGTCGATGGAGACGACGCCGAGGTTGGGGGTTAGCGTCGTGAACGGATAGTCGGCGATCTTGGGACGCGCCGCAGAAACGGCCGCGATGAGCGTGCTCTTGCCGGCGTTGGGAAAGCCAACGAGGGCAGCATCCGCAACCAGCTTGAGCTCGAGATTGAGGACACGCTCCTCACCGAACTCGCCCTGCTCGGAATACGACGGTGCACGGCGCGCCCTGCTCACAAAGGCAGCATTACCCATTCCGCCACGACCGCCCTTGCCGACGCTGATGCGTTGCCCGGCAGAGACCAGGTCGGCGAGCAGGGTGCCGTCCTCCTCACTGACCACGGTGCCGAGCGGGACGCCAAGCACCAAGTCATCGCCAGTTCGACCGTGACGGAGCTCGCCTTCTCCGTGCCCGCCGGAACCAGCCTGATAATGAGGTTGGCGTTCATAGCGCAGCAGCGTCGAGACATCTGGATCTGCCTCGAGGTAGACGTTGCCTCCGCTTCCGCCCGATCCACCATTCGGTTTACCGCGCGGCTTGCCCTTTCGACGCTGGAACGATGAGACTCCGGCGCCGCCGGCGCCGCCACGCACCACGATGCGGGTCCGGTCGACGAACATAGCTGGAGAGGTCGTTAGGCGGGGAGGACGTCGACCAGGCGCCGTCCACGACGGCTGCCGTACTTGACGACGCCGTCTGCCTTCGCATAGAGCGTGTCGTCCTTGCCCCGTCCGACGTTGCCGCCGGGGTGAATGCGAGTGCCGCGCTGACGAACGAGGATGGCACCGGCCGTGACGGTCTGACCCTCGAACACTTTGGGTCCAAGGCGCTTTGACTTCGAGTCGCGGCCGTTGCGCGTCGAGCCTCCGGCTTTCGTCTTTGACATTACGCCTCCTTCTTCGTCTCAGGCGCTGCTGGCTTCTTAGCTGCTGGCTTCTTGGCGGCAGCCTTGGCCGCCGGCTTCTTGGCTGCGGCCGGCTTCTTGGCGTCCTTGTCGGCTGTCGCTTCGTCTGCTTTTTCGGCGGTGGCCTTGGGTTTGGCGGTCGCCTTGGGCTTGGTGCCACCGTCGATCTTGGTGACCTCGATGCGCGTGTACTTCTGGCGGTGCCCTTGGCTCTTGCGGTACCCGGTCTTGGCCTTGTGCTTGCGGACATCGATCTTGGGCCCCGCCGACGGGCCAAGCACCTTGGCCGTCACCGTCGCCGCGGCGAGGGAATCTCGGTCTGTCGTCACCTTGCCCTTGGGATCGACGATGAGCAAGGGAGTGAATGTGATCTCATCGCCCTTGACGCGCTCGACGTCGAGCACATCGCCTTCTTGGACTTTGGCTTGCTTACCGCCCGTGCGGATGATGGCGTACATGATCCTCTGCCGAGTTGGGGGACGAAGGGATTCTAGCTGGCTGCAGCGCCAGCCTCTACAGCGGCTCCGTTGCGGGGCACGGCCTCGCCGGATGTGGCTTCTTCCTCGAAAAGCACGACACCGCGGCCGCCGCAGTGCTTGCACACTTCGGAGAATGACTCGACCAGCCCGGCCGAGACGTTCTTGCGGGTCATCTCGACCAGTCCGAGCTCGGAAACGTCGAAGACCTGGGTGCGAGTCCTGTCCTTGGCTAGATGCGATCGCAGCCGTTCCAGCACTTCGCGGCGGTTGGCAAGGATCTCCATATCGATGAAGTCGATCACGATGATGCCACCGATATCCCGCAGCCGTAGCTGGTGGGCGATCTCCTCGGCTGCCTCCAGGTTGTTCTGCAGGACAGTGTCTTCCAGATTGGAGTGTCCCACGAACTTGCCGGTGTTGACGTCGATGACGGTGAGGGCCTCGGTCCTTTCGATGACGATGTGCCCTCCGGACGCCAGCCACACCTTGCGGTCAAGGGCTTTGCGGATCTGGTCGTCGACGTGGAATCGTTCGAAGAGCGATGTGTCTTCGGTGTACAAGGTGACCTTGGAGGCGAGGTCGGGTTCTGTTCCGTTGAGATACTCCATGATCGTGTCATGGGTCTTGGGGGCATCGACAAGCAGGCGACGGAAGCTCCGGTTGAAGTGCTCGCGGATGACACGGATCACCAGCGTCGGCTCCTCATAGAGCGGTCGTGGTGCGCTCCCACCGTCCTTGGCCTTGCGGTCGATCTTCTCCCATGCCGCCTTTAGCCGATCCATGTCAGCCCGCAGGTCGTCTTCCGACGCCTCTTCGGCAGCCGTGCGAACGATGACCCCAAAGTCGGCGGGGCGGATCTTGGAAATGATGCTGCGAAGACGGTCGCGCTCGCTATCGGCCAGGCGCCGACTGATTCCTCGGATGTCGCCGCCGGGACTGAGCACGAGATAGCGACCCGCGAGACTGACGACCCCACTGAGCCGGGCTCCCTTGTGCCCCATCGGGTCCTTGGTGACCTGGACCATGACGTCGTCGCCAACCGAGAGTGCCTGCTCGATGCGGCGGGGTCGCCCGCCCTTGGCGGTACGGACGTCGCTCACATAGAGCACGCCGTTCTTGCCAACACCGAAGTCCACGAAGGCCGCTTCCATCCCCGGAAGGACATTGCGCACCTTGCCGATGTAGACGTTCCCGACGAGGGATTCTTGATCGGACTTCGCTACGTAGTGCTCAACGAGCACCGGCCCTTCCATGATGACGATCTGTACCTGATGAGGGAGGGTTCGCACAAGCATCTGCTTGCGGGCAGATGGAGGTGGCTCGACGAAGTCCGGTTGCGGCCTCTGCGGCCTGCCATCGGGGGAACCACGACGCCGCTTGCGGCGCGGCTCCTTGGGCTTAGTTGCAGCCGGTTGCCGTTGAGGCTGCTGGCGAACGCGTCGGATGGAGACTGACTCCCCATCGATGGTTCGCGTCTTGTGTTCCTCGGTGGCGGTGTCTCCGACCCCGCGCTTGATTACTTGCGCCTTTTTGCGACGAAACATTGAAGAAATCTCCTTGTGATGCCCGGACGGGCGTGAGGTGGGCGGTGAGGTGGTCCCATCCCGCGAGTGGGCTGCCAGTGAACGTTCTGGACTCAACCACGAAAACTCCTGTGACCTTGGACGACCTCATAAGGGCGTCCGGGCGGTAGCGGCGGGATGGGAACCGGTCAGAACCGGCCCATTGCTGCGATTGTAGCAGCTGTCATTCAGCTATCGGACTACGCCTCGAGTATCTCGAGCTTTTCCTGAGGCAGCTCCGCTGGGTCGTAGCAGCGACGGCACCGGGATTCGTAAGCATCCTGGGCCCCGATGACGACGAGGTCGTCTGACGAGATGACCCTCTGGGTGAACATTCCTGGCCCGCCACAGCGGTGGCAAACGGCCAGAACCTTGTGCACGTACTCCGCCCGCGTCATGAGCGTGGGAACCGGACCGAAGGGGCGACCCAGGTAGTCGAGATCGAGGCCCGCGGCGATGACGCGCTTGCCGCGAGCCGCGAGCCGCGCCGCCACCTCAACGAGGCCGTCGTCGAAGAACTGAGCCTCATCTATCCCGACGACGCTCGTCGATTCCCTGACGGCATTGAGAAGCATCTGTGAGTCAGCGACCGGCTGGGCGGCTACGGACAGGTGGCTGTGCGAAACGACCTCGGCCTCGGCGTACCTGTCATCTACCGCCGGCTTGAAGGTCTGCGTGGGGATCCGGGCGATTTGGAAGCGGGTCATCTGCCGGATCAGCTCTTCGCTCTTGCCGGAGAACATCGGGCCACAGATGACCTCGATCCAGCCCTCTTCACCTCTTCGTTGCATGCGGTGCAACGGTACCAGCCTCCGCTGCTACAAGAGCCGTCGCTCGCCCGGGACCGGAGATCGGTGGATCCTGAAGGAGTGGGCCAGCCCGATAACCGCCATCATCGCGATGAAGGAAGACCCTCCTTGGCTCATGAACGGCAACGGCAGCCCCGTCACCGGCAGCATGCCGACGGTCATTCCGATATTCACGAAGACGTGGAATGCGACGAGTCCGGCTGCCCCTGCGGCGTACAGCCGGCCGAACCTGCTGTTGGCGGTCGCGGCGATCATGAGCAGGCGCCACACGATGACAGCGAACAGGCCGATGACAATGGCTGCCCCCAGGAATCCGAGCTGCTCACCGACGGCAGTGAAGATGAAGTCCGTCGTCTGATGAGGCACGAAGCTCAGGTTGGTCTGATCCCCCTCGAAAAGCCCCTTCCCGAGAAGGCCACCGGACCCGATGGTGAGCTTGCTTTGCAGCTGGTTGTAGTTGAGGGTCAGCTGATCTGCGGCCGGGTCGAGGAAGGCGGTCAGGCGAGCGATCTGGTAGTCCTTGAAGGCGAAGAGCCCTGCCTGCATCGCAACCAGAAGACCGGCCGCCCCCACTAACAAGATGCCCCCGAGCTGTCGAAGGCTGGCTCCGGCCATGAAGAGCAAGAGCGGGGCGATGAAGAGGAATACGATCGTCGTCCCTAGGTCGGGCTGGATGGCAACGAGAGCGGCCAGCGGGAGCATCACAGCGATCGTCTGGACGATGCGCCGCCACGGCAGCTGCTCGTCCGGGTCAGAGCCAAGTAGCGCAGCCAGCGACAGTATGAGCGCCGGCTTGGCCAGCTCCGACGGCTGCAGCTGGAAGCTTCCGAGCTGGAGCCATCTCTGCGCTCCCCGAACCTCGGTACCGATCGGCGTCAGGACCAACAGCAGAAGAACCATCACCGCCAGGTAGGTGATGGGCGCTACCAGGCGCATCGGGCGCTCCTCGAGGAGCGATGTGGCCGTGAATACGCCGGCGCCAATGAGAATGAACACCAGCTGCCGCTGGGCATCTGGCGAGCTGCCGATCCCGAGTTGAGTAACGCTGTCGATCGACGCCGAGAAGATCATGAGCAAGCCGAGGGCGGCCAGCGCCGTTACGGAGCCGACGAGTACGAAGTCGGGACGCATGGTCCCATGCCTGGCCCGCGATACCGGAGCACCGACGACGATGTCCATCAGTCAGCGTCCTCTCCGGCAACGAGAGGACCGGGCTCGAGCCCCAACGCCTTCTCTAGAACCTTGCGAGCCGTAGGAGCTGCTATTCGGCCCCCGGAGCCACCCCTCTCGACGACGATCGCGACCACGAATTCGGGGTCGTCGATCGGGGCAACGCCAACGAACCAGGCTGTGTCGACGTCCTCGGTATTGCTGTCACCCTTGATGACCTCGGCGGTTCCCGTCTTTCCGCCGATGAGCGAACGAACCCGTGAGTCCGCGAAGGCACTGCGGGCGGTGCCGGATCCGCTGTTGACCGCCAGGGAGAGGTCGCGTCGCAGCAGGGTGATCGTGGCGGCGTTGAGGCCGAGCTTCCGAAGAGGCTTTGCCGGATTCTCGAAGATGGTCTCGCCGTCAGCGTTGATGACCCGCGACACCACCCGCGGCTGCCACAGCGTCCCGCCATTGACAAGAGCTGCGTAAGCGTTGGCCAACTGAAGGGGCGTCGAGGTCAACGCGCCCTGGCCGATGATGAGGTTCATGACATCGCCGCCGGACCACGTTCCTTCGGCCCGCACCCGGCCTGGCGTCTCACGCTGCGTCGCCTCGAACCAGTCGCGGTCTGGCACAAGGCCAACTTGTTCGAAAGGAAGGTCGATGCCAGTGGCCGAGCCGAAACCGAGCTGCTCTGCCCAGCGCTGGAGGGCATCCTCATCGAATTCGTCGCCGCGCCCGCGCCACACGCGTAGGGCTAGCTCCCAGAAGTAAAGATCGCACGACGCCGCCAACGCCTCGTGAAGATCGACATTGCCGTGGCCGGCAGAGGTCCAGTCATGGAACACCTGTTGGCTGTCATCCTGGAACTGGAATTCAAGGCGACCGCTACAGAAGTAGTCATCCGTGTGGTTCTGCAGCGGGACTGTGTCTTCTTCGGCCTGCGGGTAGATGCTCTCCTCCAACGCCAGCGAGTAGGCAACCACCTTGAAGGTTGAGGCAGGTGCGTAGTTGCCCTGAATAGCGAAGTTGTTGAGTGCGCCCTGGCTCTGCAGCACCGACCACTCGTCCTGAGTAAGGCCTCCAACGAAGATCGAAGGGTCGAACGAGGGGACAGAGGCCATGGCGATGATGGAGCCGTCCCGGGGATCGATGACAACTCCGCTGGCCCTGATGGCACATTGCTCTGGTGGACTCTCGGAGATGCAGGCGCCCGGCCACGGCTCCTGGGAGCTTCTGGCGAGGGCCAGCCCCTCGGCAAGAGCCTGCTCGAGCACCCGTTGCAGCTCACTGTCCGTTGTCGTCTGGACAGTGCCGCCGGCACGAGGCGGCTCCTCCCCGACAACGCTAAGGATCTCCGACTGCGCATTCACCCGATACTTGGTGGTGCCCGGCGTCCCTCGCAGCCAAACGTCATAGGACCGCTCGACGCCGAACTTCCCGACCAGATCGGCCCCTTCGACTCCCGGCGTCTCGAGGTCCTGGTCGCTCGGTCGACCGATGTAACCGATCACATGGGCGCCCAACTCCCCCTCGGGATAGGTGCGAACCGCTACCGCCTCTACCCGAACGCCGGGGAAGTCCTCGGAGTGATCCACGAGGTAGAGGGCGTCGCCTGGGTCCACGTCGTTGCTGATCGAACCCAGCGAACCGGCCCTCGCCTCATTGAACCGTGCCCGCACCTCGATGGCGGACATGTCTAGGAGGCCGGCCAGACGCTGTATGACTCCGTCCTCGGCGTCTTCGTTGATGAGCTCGCGGTCTACGACGACGGAGAGGGAAACCCGAGATCCCGCCAGCTTCACCCCGTTTCGATCGACGATCTCGCCTCGCGGCGCCGGTGAAGTGACCAACCGGACCCGCTGATTCTCCGCCTGCTGATCGAGGGTCGCGGCCTCGGTTACCTGGAGGTACCACAGCCGCAGAGTGAGCACGCTGAACAGTGCTACGAACAGGACGCCCAGAGCCAGGATCCGATAGCCAGGCCTCACAACGCGGCCTTCCTGCGAGGACGACGCGGGGTCATGACCCAGCTAATCAGGGGCACGATGACGAGGGCCGCGGCCGCGCTGTAGACGGCCGTGAATGTGATGATTCGGAACACACCAGGATCCTTGAACGGTTGCTCACCGAACAGTGTGGCATTGCCTACGAATAACACGCCGCCCCCAGCCGCCAGCAGCAGTACGCCAGGAATCACCAACAGCCAGCGGTCGACGACCATCCCTCGCCAACGGACCGCCACGAAGGCCACCACGGTCATCACCAGCGCCCACAGGCCCAGCGGAGATCCGCCCAAGAGGTCGCTCAGGAGGCCCCCGGTAAAGCCGAGGAAGATCGCCGGCTCGGCGTCGAGCACCAGGGCCGACGCCACGACAGCAACGAGGACGAGGTTGGGGGTGGCATCGAACAACCGGAGCGAGTCGTTGACGAACAATGTGGTCTGCAGCACGACGGCAACGATGACCGATAGCAGCCCGACGAGGAGGGCACGCGACGTCATGGCGCTTCCTCCGTCACGGGAAGATCATCGACTGGAACGGTCTCCAGCTCGCCCTGCTCTCCCGGGCGGGTCTCCAGAAACACCTTCACGTAG
>JAZFSG010000010.1:0-2955 GCA_036446035.1 Acidimicrobiia bacterium
ATATCCCCTGCCAACTCCGACCAATCTGTCTGGGCGTCGGCCTGGATGCGGAGCAGCTGCTTTCGATAGTTCCACTCGTAGAGCGCCTTGGCCTCGTCGAGCCCCTCGTAGCACTGAAGCCGGATCAGCCTGCGACCGTGGACCGACGCCAGCGCCTTGGCGAGCTCGGTCTTGCCGACTCCGGCAGGGCCTTCGACCAGGACGGGCTTGTCGAGGCGCTCGGCCAAGAACACGACCTGGGCGATGCGATCGTCGGGTAGGTATCCCTCTGCCTCGAGGGCGGCGGCGATCGAGGCTGGTGATCTGGTCGGCATGGGGCCCGAGTGTATGCGCGGTCGATGTTGATACTCTGCCGACTGAAGAATCGTTCGAGGTGGAGGGAACATGAAGCGGACGATGGCGATTTCGCTCGCCCTGCTGCTGGCGGTGGCGGGTTGTGGAGACGACGACGCCGGCGGTGGTGGTGATGTCGCCCTGATGGGCGACCTTGCGGAGCAGATCAAGGGCGGTCAGACCGGCGATCAGTTCGGCCTCTCCGATGAGGACGCGGTCTGCTTTGCCAGCGGGCTGATCGATGCCCTCGGAGGCGATCGGATGGCCGGCGCATTGCAGCTCGAGTTCGAAGAGTTCATGAGCGCCGCCTCCATCCAGGAGCGGCGTACGGTTGTCGACGCCATGTTCGATTGCATCGACTTTGGCGCCCTCATGACCCAAGAGGTTGCCGGAGAGATCAGCGCCGACGCCGCGAACTGCCTTGGAGATGGCCTTGCTGCCAGCGACGGATTCCGAGACGCCCTGACTCAATCATTCGGATCGGCCGAAGATCCCTTCGAAGACCCGGCGCTTCTCGGAGAGTTGCTGTCGGTGGTGTTCGAATGCCTCAGCGCAGAAGAACTGATCCAACTCGGAGGCGACTCCTAGCTGCTCGAGAGGGCCGAGTCTCTCAGCCCTCGTCGGAGAATTCGAACACGACCTCTCCGATCTGCACCTCGTCACCCGGCTTGGCACCGGCCTCTCGCAATGCGGCGTCAACCCCGGCCGCGGTCAGTCTCCGCGCCGCGAAGTCGGCGGCCTCGGGCTTGGTGAGATCGTCGATCGCAACTGCCCTCTCGGCGAGCAGGCCGGAGACGACCCACCGCTCCCCATCGTGTTCGATCGAGTAGCTGGGGGGCACCGGGCGATGCAGCAGAAAGCCCTCACCGTGCGGAGCGTCGCGCTCGGCACGGTCGACCGCATCGGCGATGGCGTGGAGAAGCGGCTCAATACCTTCACCGGTGACGGCAGACACGACAAAGGGTTCGACGCCGACATTGCGAAGCCGTTCGAACGTCTCGTCGACAGGCCCCAGATCCAGCTTCGCCACCGCGACGATCTCAGCGCGGGCTGCAAGCTGGGGATCGTGAGCCTCCAGCTCGGCCCGCAGGATCCCCAACTGCTCGATGCAATCGAGTTCCTGGAGCGGTGATGGATCGAGGAGAATCACCAGGGCGCGGGCCCGTTCGGCATGGCGCAGAAACGAGTGCCCAAGCCCCTTCCCATCTGCAGCTCCTTCCACCAGTCCCGGGATATCGGCCAGAACGAACCGCCGTTCACCGATCTCGACAACACCGAGATTCGGCTCGAGAGTCGTAAATGGATAGTCGGCGATCTTCGGCTTCGCTGCCGACACCCGCGAGACGAACGTGCTCTTCCCGGCGTTCGGGAACCCAATGAGGGCCGCATCTGCCAGCAGCTTCAACTCGAGGATCAATTCGCGCTCTTCGCCATATTCTCCCTGCTCGGCGAAGTTCGGAGCAACATTGGCTCTGCTCACGAGAGCGGCATTCCCCTTACCCCCGCGACCCCCGGCCACCGCGACGACCCGCTGCCCCGGCTGAGCGAGGTCGGCGATGATCGTGCCGTCGAGTTCGCGCACGATCGTCCCGACCGGTACCGGGAGCACCTCGTCCGCTCCGGCACGTCCGTGCTGAAGGTCACCGCGTCCGTGGGTCCCGTTGGCGGCGCGTCGATGCGGGCGCCGCTGGTAGTCGAGGAGAGTGCCGGCACGGTCTGAAGCCTCAATGACGATGTCGCCGCCGCTGCCGCCGGAGCCGCCTTCAGTGCGACCCCGGGGCTTGCCCCGTTGTCGTTTGAACGACGCGACACCCGCCCCGCCATCTCCGGCCCGCAGGAGGACCCGTACCTGATCTACGAACAAGGCTCGAACCAGTGCTCTGCCGAGTAGTGCAGCTTCTCAGCAGGTTCCTGGTGCCCGACCTGACCTCAGGTCGGGTCGAGGACGCTTACCTCGCGGCGGCCGCGGCGCTTGCCGTAGCTGACCACGCCCTCGGAGGTAGCGAAAAGCGTGTCGTCGCCGCCCTTCCCAACGTTGCGGCCGGGGTGGATCTTGGTGCCCCGCTGGCGAACCAGAATTGCGCCGGACTTCACTTGCTGTCCGTCGAACACCTTTGGTCCGAGCCGCTTTGAGCGTGAATCGCGGCCGTTCTTGCTGGAGCCGCCGCCCTTGGTCTTGGACATATCAGGCCTCCTCGCCCTCTTCGGCCGATGCCTCGTCGGTTGACTTCTTGTTCCCCTTGGGGGGCTGGATCTTGGTGATCTCGATCGTCGTGAACTTCTGACGATGTCCACTACGTCGGCGGTAGCCGGTCTTGGCCTTGTACTTGAAGATGTCGATCTTCTGGCCCGCGCCGTCGCCGACCACCTTGGCGGTCACCTTCGCCGTCTTCAGCGTCTCGCGACCCGAAAAGACCTTGCCCTTATCGTTGACGACGAGCAGCGGGGTGAAAGTCAAATCATCGCCTTCAGCGCTCAGGCGCTCGACATCGATGACATCGCCTTCTTGGACCTTCGCTTGCTTGCCGCCTGTGCGGATGATGGCGTACATATCTGAAGAAACCTCGAGGGGGGATCGGGCGGCATCTTAGTGGCTCGCCGGACTACTCCTGCGTCGTCGCA
>JAZFSG010000011.1:0-24375 GCA_036446035.1 Acidimicrobiia bacterium
GAAGCCATGGTCGAGGCTCTGATCGCCAAAGAGACGCTCGACAAGGACGAGATAGCCGAGCTCTTTGAACACGTCCCCAAGTGGGAGCGCACCTTCGGCGCCACGCGAGGTATCCGGCCTCGCCGGCCCGACAACGTGACCAAGATGTCGAAGCTGACCGGATAGGCCTCGCCCCGCCCATGAGATCCCCTCCCCCAGAGGGAATGGGATCTCGCCACCCTCGGAGACACTGTCGTGGAGATGACAGTGCTGGGTGGATGGCTGCCCGCCAACCGGTTGCTCTAGGTAGGAGGCATCAACGATGACAACGCCAAACAGCAAAGCCACAGCCGACGACGAGACCGAGCCTGCGTGCTCGAGGTGCGAGGGCCAGCTCGTCCCCACCCGAGTCGAAACCCAGCTCTTCGTCCGCAGACGAGGAGACACCAGCAGAGCCACTTGGTCGACGACCCACCTCGACGCTTGGACCTGCCTCAACTGTGGTCGCACCGACCTCTACGCCGCCGAGCCCGAGCGCCTCATCGCCTAGTGACGCCGTTGTGACGCTCAGCTTGGCTGGCAACCTCCGAGGTTTCAGACTCGGTCCCATGATCTCCGACCTCCCTTGCAGTTGGGGGTCTGAGCCGCGACCTACCGGCGCTCTGCGGCGGTGCGCCGTTGCGCTCGGACGGCGTGATCAGTCGGCAGCCGCGACCGGCCACAGCCGTTCCGGCGGCAGCGTCACCTTCACCATGTCGCCAACAGAGAAGTCACGTGCCCGATCCGGCACGACCGAGGCTTCAAGCATTGAGCCGCCGATCGCGAGGTGAACGGCTACGTGTGTCCCACGAAACTGCGCTTCCATAACCCGACCTTCGACCGTGTTGTCGGGATCACCCTCGCCCAGAAGTACGGCCTCTGGGCGGATGGTGATCATGCGAACTCCGTCCGACAGCGGTGCCTTGCACCGGAACCGCCCGATCGACGTCACAAAGGCATCGCCATCGGGTAAGCCTTCGATGAGGTTGGGCGAGCCGAGGAAGCGAGCGACGCGAGCCGTGTTAGGTCGGTCGTAGAGATCGACAGGTCGCCCCACCTGTTCGATCTGTCCGTCGAACATCACTGCAACGCGGCTACCCATCTCAACGGCTTCGCTCTGGTCGTGGGTCACAAGCAGCGTCGTCAGGTGGTCTTCGGCTTGGACGTCGCGGATGAGCCCACGCAGGTCGCGGCGCAGCTCGGGATCCAAGTGAGCGAGGGGCTCATCGAGCAGCAGCACCCGAGGCTTCGCCAGCAGGGCACGAGCCAGTGCGACGCGCTGTTGCTCTCCCCCAGACAAATCGGCCGGTCTCCGATCATCGACACCAGACAGCCCCACCCGCTCTAGCAGCAGCCTTGCGGCCGGGCGGGCTTCGGACCATCCGCTGCCGCGCATGACGAGGCCAAAGGCGGCGTTGTCCACGACGGACATATAGGGGAAGAGGGAGGGATCCTGGAGCATGAGCACTGTCCGTCTCTTCTCCGGTGCCACACCGAGCACCGAGACGCCGTCGAGCGTGACGTCGCCGCCGGCTGCCGGGCGGAGCAGTCCTGCGATCAACTTGAGGGTTGTCGTCTTGCCCGCCCCCGAAGGTCCCAACAGCGAGACCATCTCACCGCTTCCGATCTCCAGGTCAAGTCCGTCAACCGCAACGAGACCTCCGTAGCGGCCCGTCAACGCCTTGAGCGCCAGCGCCGTCACGGTTGCACCAACTGGCTTGGAGCCAAGCGCGCCGTGCTCCGAGCCCCAACGGCCAGCAGCACGAGGACGGGGGCAACGTAAAAGAGGCTGAGGGCGCTCGCCATGGTCGTGTCACCTCCTGAGAAGGTCGAGAACAACAGAATCGGCAAGGTCACCACCTGGCCACCACCGATCAGCAGGGTGAGCACATATTGGCTCCAGCTGACTAGAAGTACCAACAACCCCGCTACCGCCAGGCCCGGTGCAATTGCCGGAAAGGTGACATATCGGAACACCGCCCGACGTGTTGCCCCCAGTGTTCGCGCTTGATCCTCTCCTCCCGGATCGAAGTTGGCGAACACCCCCGCCATGATCAGAACTGCGTACGGGATCGCCGGAATGAGGTGTGCCAAGACGACCCCCCAGTACCCGCCAGCAAGCCGCAATCTGATGAACACGAGGTCGAGACCCATCCCCACGGCCATCGGCGGGGCCAGCAGCGGGCTGATGAGCGCCAACCGAACCAGTGGTTTCCCTCGGAACTTGCTACGTCCCAGCGCCCGGCCGGCAGGGATCGATACGGCCAAGGCGATGGCGACCACGGCAACGCCTATGCGGACGGACACCGCCAAAGCACTCCACACCGCTGATCGCCGCTCCAGCAACAACCGCCATGCCCTGGCACTCCAGTCCGGCACCAGCTGCGGGTAGAAGTAGGCGTGGGCAACCGAGAACAGAACAAGCACCGCTACCGGCACCGCCCACAAAGTCAGCAGGCTCGCGCCGCCAAGCCGCTGTAGGCGAAGTCGCCTCCGAGCCGTGGCACCGGATCGTGCGCTCATCGACGCCCCTCCAGTCGACGCGCCAGCCGCTGATAGGCAACGGCTGCCGCCAGGCCCACGATGATGATGATGACGCCGGCCGCCATCGCCTCGGGCCGGGCAGCAAGATCGACATTCACGAATCGCCGGTATGCCAGGACCGGCAAGGCCTCGGGAAACGATCCGCCCAACAACAGCGGCACCTCGAAAGTGCCGAACGAGAACGCGAACACGACCACGGCCGCCGGCACCAGCGCAGGCAGCAACAGCGGAAGGGTTACATAGCGGAAGCGTTGCGGGCGACCTGCCCCCAGAGTGGCCGCCACGGAGTCATAGTCGGTGGCGACCGTCCCCAGGATGGCGAGTGCCACGACTGCGAAGAAGGGCGCTTCCTTCCACACGTATTCAGCGATGATGGCCAGCCCCCGGGAATCGAATACAAAGGCAGGGAAGCCACTCGTCCCATGAGTCAAGCCAACCGCAGTGGCCCCTCGCGACAGCAGTCCGCTCTGTCCCAGCACAAGAAGCATGGCGAGGGCACCGACGAGGTGAGGTATCGCCAGATTCATCTGGAGGAGGAACGACCACACCCGGCTCCGAGAAAAGAACCGACGGAACGTCAGCGCCGCGGCCACCCCAATGATGAGCGACAGCGTCGTCGCCACGGTCGCCAGATAGGCGCTGAACGAAAGCGACCTCCAGAACTCGGCGCTCCCCAGGAGGCTGCGGTAGGCGGCGAGGCTGGGATCGGAGCTCCCAGTGACCCCGAAGATGCCGACGCTCTGAAGGACGGCCAGGCCCACAGCTACGACGAACAACGGGATAACGATGAGCAGGGCCGGCGCCAGGCGCCACCACACCCCGGGCTCGCCGCGGAAGATGGGTTCGGCCCTGGTGGTGTCTTCAGTTCTGGCGGACATAGAAGTCCCAATCCCGTTCGAGGGCGATCGTGTATTCAGCCGATACTTCAGGGAGTCTCGTAGCTTGCAGCCGATCAGGCGGCACCGCGAGGTCGCTCAAGCCAGCCGTGACCTTGGCGATCGAGCTCTGTTCGGTCGCCTCGAGTCGGGAAAGGGATATCGCAAGGCCGTCTCCCCATCCGTTGGCAGGATCGAACTTGGCTGCCTGCAGCTCAGGATCGAGAACCAGGTTGGCCACCACCATTGCGCCGTGAGGGTGCGCGGCATTGTTGGGAATGGCTAGGTAGTGGCTGTCACCGATGCTGCCGGTGTCGAAGACAAAGGGCTTGGCGGTGGCCGGAAGCACGCCTGAGGCGATGTTCGCCCCAATACCCGCCGGCAGCTGCGTGAAGGTGAAGTCGACCTCTCCGTTGGCGAACAGGCGGTTCAACTCAGCCAGGCTTTGCGGGTATGTGGTCCCGCCCCGCCATAGGAACGGCTCGATGCCGGTCAGGTAACTCCACAGTTCCACCGCGGCGGCGTCGTAGGCGGTCTCGTCGAATCCGAGGAGCCAAGACTCGACTCCCCCCGTCACCTCATAGAAGGCCTGTTTGATGAACCGCGTTCCGTGGAAGTCCGGTGGCGCCGGATAGGTGAATCGACCCGGATGAGCCTCGACCCAGTTCCGAAGCTCGACGTAACTATGCGGCAGCTCCTCAACAGTGGTCCGGGCGCCGTCGTAGACGAATTGGAACTGGGCGCTGCCCCACGGCGACTCAGCACCGTTCACCGCAAGGCCAAAATCTTGGTTGACCTCGGGCGAGTCCCAGTCGACGAGTCGCGCATTCGGGATAGATGTCGCCCAGTCGGTCAGTAGGGCGTCGGCTTGGCGCAACGTGAGGAAGTTCTCTCCGTTCACCCACACGAGGTCGACCGAGCCGCCGCGCCCTCGGCCGCCCTGCAGCTCGGCAAGGATGGTATTGATGGCGTCGACGGTGTCTGCGACGGGCACTCGGTTCAGAGTTATGTCGAAGTCATCCTCGAGAAGCGGCGCGTACACGGTGTCGACGAACCGGTTGATCTGGCTGCTACCCCCCCACATGAACAGGTTGACGGTTTGACCCCGGGCCCGGGCCACCACTTCGTCCCAATTCGATGGGTCTGGTATGTCCGCGTCGGCGATTGGCCCAGTCGAGCACGCCGCCGCCACCAATACGACGACTACAAGCACAACTGACTGTGACCGATGCCGCATAGCAGTGACGCTAGGTAGGTGAACGGGCTAAGGGCCGCCCGAGCTAGCTCCGGCGGCCGTAGCCCATATAGGCAACAGCCCTACAACCACCATTCATGGGCCGGGATCCCACCAGCCGTCCGCCCGCTGGTCGTAGAAGCCAACGTCGTCCATCCGACGACGGTGGTCCAGCGTCTTAGCAGCCAAGCACCGCCCTCTGGCCTAACGCGCCAGCACCGCTACCTCGATGTTCGATGCATCGGCTGACACTTGCGGATCGCGGACCACCGTCAGGGTCATCGTTGCTCCCACCCCGGCTTCCTCAACATGGTCAAGGAGTTCCTCGCGACTCGTGATCGACTGACCGTCGATAGCGATCACAATGTCTCCCCACTCCAGTCCCGCCTGCGCCGCTGCTCCCCCTGCCAGCACCTCGGTGATCACGGACCCCTCCTCCACCGCCAACCCGAATCGTCCGACCAGTTGCGGGGTGAGGGTGAGCAGGCTGACGCCGATGAACGGTTGTCCGGCCTCCCCAACAACGTAGTCAACGAACGGGACGACTTGGTCGGACGGGATGGCGAAACCGATGTTCTCGGCGTCACCCGCTACTGCGGTGTTGATCCCAACAAGTTCGCCTGCAGCGTTCAGCAACGGTCCGCCGGAGTTTCCAGGATTGATCGCGGCGTCCGTCTGCAGGGCGCCCTCGAGAGACGACGTATCGGTACGCACCTGGCGGCCCTTGGCCGACACGATGCCTACAGAGACTGAGAGTCCCAGCCCCAGGGCGTTGCCTATGGCCACAACCGGGTCGCCAACCTCGAGCGCTCGACTCTCGCCTATCACGATGGGAGCGAGGCCGGTGGCGTCCTCGAGTAGCAGCAACGCCAGATCGCTGTTCTGATCGCCGCTCCAGGTGCCGACTACTTGCGCTTGGCGTGCCTTGCCGTCGAAACCAACAACGAGAACATCCTGGGCTCCGGCGATGACGTGCGCATTGGTTAACACGTGACCCCTCAGGTCGACCACTACGCCTGTTCCGGTCCCGGTTGGAACCTCGGTCAGAGTGCCAAGATCGTCGAGCCGGAGTTGGGTCTGGGTGACGGTGACGACACTGGGCTCGACGGCCTTGACCAACTCAGAGACGTCCGTGAGCACGACATCGAGCGCTGGGCCGGCGGGGGGCGGGCTCGTGGCGGTGCCACCATCGCTCGTACAGGCAACGGCGGTGACGGCAAACACAACAGTTACGACCAGAAACCTCCATCGCATGCGAGCGAGTCTACGGTCGAGGACACCGCGCCATACGGACGAGATCTGGAATGGGATCATCGCCCTTTCGGGGAAGGCGGTGGCGGTGCGAGGGGTCTATCAACGGATCGCTCCCTGACCGCTCGCCATCATCAATCAGTAGCTGGGCTTCCGCTCGCTCGACGACCCCTAGCTGAACCCGCGATCTCCGGGTTATGAGTTAGACAGAGTGGTGCGGGTAGGCAGAGTTAGGCCTGATTCGCTACCCGCTCAGCGGCGGCATCTCAGTGTCACCCGCACGACGAGCTCTCCCCCACCCGTCAGTCGGGGGCGTCCACCCGGTCGTTCTCGTCGACCGTCCCTTCGCGTCCCGATTCGAGATCCTGTGACGGCCCAGGGGCACCCACCAACACCCAGAAGCGGTCGCGCTCCGTCTGCCAATTTGAGAGAATCTCCCGGGCGACGGAACTGCCGGTGTGCCGGTGATGGTCCTCGATGAGGTCCTTGAGAGCACTGGCCTCATCGACCGATACTCGCCACGCCGGCGGCGCGGTGTCGGCCAGACGGCGGGCCATCAGCGTTCGCGGATCCCAAACGTAGAGCACCCCACCGGTCATGCCGGCCGCCAGGTTGCGGCCGGTCGCGCCAAGCACCACCGCCACCCCGCCGGTCATGTACTCGCAACCGTGGTCGCTGCATCCTTCGACCACGCCCACGGCGCCACTGTTGCGAACGGCGAAGCGCTGGCCGACCGGACCCGAGACGAACAAGCGCCCACCAGTCGCCCCGTAGAGGACGGCGTTGCCCGCTCCCTGGGCTGGTCCACCCTGGTCGACTTGGGGCACCACCGCGATAGTGCCTCCCCCCTGGCCCTTGCCAACGAAGTCATTGGCCGTGCCATCAAGGCGGATGGTGATACCAGTCGTAAGGAATGCCCCCAGACTCTGGCCCGCCGTGCCGGCCAGGCGCACGTTGATAGCGCCGTCTGCCAGCCCACCAGGGAACCGAGCCTCGATTTCGCCGGAGAGCCGGGTACCAACGGCGCGATCGCGGTTTGTCACCGGGTAGGCGATCTCGATCTGATCGTGCCCGGCCGCCGAGGCAGCCTGCCAGTCGACAACGAGGGCGTCGCCGACGGCAGAACGCTCTACCTCTTGGAAGCCTGGGTGGACGTCTCCCCCACGGACATCAGCCAAGAGCCCTGATAGAGCAGCGCTTGCCGACGCCTCGGGATGAATGGCCTCGAGAAGATCCGCTCGACCGATCACCTCATCGACAGCCCGGGCACCGAGCGCCGCCAGATGACGGCGCACCTCCTCGGCAAGCAGTCGAAAGAGCTGGACGACCTGGTCGGCCGATCCCGTGTATTTTGCCCGCAGATCCTCTCTCTGGGTGGCAATACCAACCGGGCAAGTGTTCTCGTGGCATTGCCGGACCATCTTGCACCCAAGCGCCAACAGCGGCAGGGTGCCGAAGCCAAATCGTTCAGCACCCAAGAGCGCCGCGACGACAACGTCACGGCCGGTGCGAAGGCCGCCATCGGCCTCTATCGCGATGCGATCACGAAGACCGTTGGCGACGAGCGCCTGGTGGGTCTCGGCCACGCCGAGCTCCCACGGAGAACCGGCATGCTTGATCGAAAGCAGAGGAGAAGCACCGGTACCGCCGTCGGCCCCGCTGATCAAAACGACGTCGGCACGGGCCTTGGCGACGCCAACTGCGATCGTCCCCACTCCGGGCTCGGATACCAGCTTGACCGACACCCGGGCGCTCGGCTTAAAGGTCTTGAGGTCGAAGACGAGTTGCGCAAGGTCTTCGATGGAGTAGATGTCGTGATGAGGCGGGGGTGAGATCAGGGTCACGCCCGGCTTGGTGTGGCGCAAAGCCGCGATCTGCTCGGTGACCTTGTGGCCGGGAAGCTGCCCGCCTTCACCGGGCTTGGACCCCTGCGCCATCTTGATCTGCAGTTCAGCGGCGGAGGCCAAATAGGCCGGAGTCACACCGAACCGTCCCGAGGCCACCTGCTTGATGGATGAGTTCTTGGCCGTTCCGAAGCGAACTTCGTCCTCGCCGCCCTCCCCCGAGTTGCTCTGGCCGCCGATCACCGACATCGCCTCTGCCAGCGCCTCATGAGCCTCGGGCGACAATGCACCCAAAGACATGGCCGCTGTGCTGAAGCGCCGCATGATCGACTCGACAGGCTCAACCTCGTCAAGAGGGACGGGTTCTGCATCACGCAACCGCAGTAGGTCGCGCAGCACCGCCGGAGCCCGGTCGTTGATCTCTGCCAGGTAGGCCTCCCAAGCCTCGTAATCGCCAGAGCGGACGGCTTTGCGCAGGGCCAGGCCCACCTTGGGCGCAGTTACGTGCGGAATGCCGCCCCGTCGATGCTTGTAGAAGCCTCCCGGGTCCTCGGCGCCATCCGCATAGAGGCCGTGGCGGGCCAAAGCAGCCTCGGCGAGATCGTCGAGGGTCAGCCCCCCAATCCGCTTGTGGCCGAAGGCGAAGGCCAGATCGGTCACCTCGTCGTCAAGGCCGATGACCTCGAACAGCTCACCGCCCCGATAGGCACTGATAGTGCAGATTCCCATCTTCGAGAACACTTTGAGCAGGCCCTTTTCGAGCGCGGTCCGATAGTTCTCTTGAGCGACGACCGGGCCTTCCTCGACCTCACCTCGAGCCGCCATCGCCCTCACGGTTTCGATTGCGAGGTACGGGTTCACCGCCGAGACGCCGGCGCCGATCAGGCAGGCCACGTCATGGGAATCACGGGGCTCGGCACTAACGACAACGATCGAGGCATGGAGGCGAATACCGGCTCGGATGAGCGCGTGGTGCACAGCTCCGGCTGCAAGCAGAATCGGTATTGGCGCCATCTCGGCGCTGACTTCTCGGTCCGACAGCACGATTATGGTGGCCCCTTCGCGCACCTCTGCCACGGCCCGCCGACACAGGTCCAACAGAGCGTCCCGCATCATCATGGCGCCGTCGGCCGCCGCGAACACGGCCGCCAGCCACGTCGTCTTGAACGCAGGATCCTGGTCGGCGACTACGAGCTCAACGTCGGCATCACTGAGGATCGGCGACGGCAGCTGCATGAGCCGCGCTTGCTGTGGAGTCTCCTTGAGGAATGAGCCCCGCCGCCCCAGGTAGGTTCGCAGCGACATGACGAGGCTCTCTCGGATTGGGTCCATCGGTGGATTGGTCACCTGGGCGAACATCTGATGAAAGAACCTGGACAGGCGCGGCGCCGGATCCATCAGCATGGCCAGCGGTGTGTCGTTACCCATCGAGCCGACGGGAAGTAGTCCCCTGGCCAGCTCGGCCAGGACAAGACGCCGCTCCTCCTCGGTATAGGCGAACACCCGGGACAGAGCCGCCGGGTCGAACCTGGTGTCCTGGAGTTCATCGAATGAGTCCTGGACGTAATCGGTGTGGGTATCGATCCAATCGCGATACGGCCGGCGGCCGGCCAGGGAGTCTCGCACAGCGTCGGTGAACCGAACGTCGCCGCTCTCGATGTCGAAGACAAGGAGCTCGCCGGGCCCGAGCTGGCCGGTGGCGGTTGCAGTGGCCTCTTCGATCGGGTGCACTCCTGCCTCGGAAGCAACGATGACGGTGTCCGGCGTGAGGGTCCACCGCGCCGGGCGCAACCCGTTGCGATCGACGGCTGCCAGCAGCGTGACGCCATCGGTGGCGGCGAGGCCGACCGGTCCATCCCACGGCTCCGACAAGAAGGCGTGGTACTCGTAGAAGGCCGCCAAGGCCGGATCGAGATCGGCCACGTTCTCCCACGCCGAAGGGATCAACATCTCCTTGGCGTGGTAGAGAGAGCGCCCACTGCGAACCAGCAGCTCCAACGTGTTGTCGAGGTGGCCACTGTCGCTCTGGCCGGGGTCGAGCAGCGGAAGAAGGTCGGAGGTCCGCTCCCCCCACACCGCCGACTTCAGGTCGACCTGCCGTGCCGCCATCCACGAGCGGTTCGAGTTGATGGTGTTGATCTCGCCGTTGTGGGCCGCCATTCGGAAGGGTTGAGCCCTCTCCCAGGTGGGAAAGGTGTTGGTCGAGTACCGCTGGTGGAAAATGGCATAGGCGGTCTCGAAGGACGGGTCGACCAGATCCCGGTAGAAGTCCTCGATGCGACCGGCGGTGAAGAGGCCCTTGTAAACGATGGTCCGCGCCGACGCCGACGGGATTGAGAATTCCTCGAGGCCGGCCCCCCGAGCGGCGGCCTCAGCGCACTTGCGAGCCAGAAACAGCCGCCGCTCCAGGTCGTCGACGTCCGAAACGTCAGGTCCGGCGTCGACGACCGCCTGCTCGATCTGTGGCATGGTCTGGCGGGCGGCATCCCCGAGCACGGCCGGGTCCACGGGAACTATTCGCCAATGCAGCATGCGCAAACCCTCGGCTGCGACGGCGTCGGCCACCGCGCGCCGTGCCGGCTCTGGGTCGCCCGCCGGCAAGAAGGTGGTGATCACCCCGAGCCACCCCTGCGGCGGCGCGGTCACGCCGCGGATCTCGAGGTCACGGGCCAACATCCGATGTGGAATCTGGGTCAGCAAGCCCGAGCCATCACCGGTGCCGTCGGCGGATATGGCGCCCCGATGGTCGAGATTGACCAGACAACGGACGGCGTAGCGCAGCATCCGATGGCTGGGGCGGCGCCGCCGATCCGCGATGAAGCCGACGCCGCAGGCATCGTGGTCATATCGGGGGTCGTGCAAGGGATACGGAGTCATTGTGCTACCCGAGAACGAGAGTGAGGATTTCGATCGCTTGGTCGACCTCGGCGTCGGTGACGAGCAGCGGAGGGGCCAGCCGGATGGCCGAAGCCGTCACTCCGTTGATCACAAGGCCGGCATCGAGGGCGCGGGCGGCGGTGTCGGGCCCGGAGTGATCGACCAGCTCGGCCGCTAACAGCAGACCGCGGCCGCGCACGGCCGCCACCGCCGGGATGCTCTCGAGGCCAGCTCGCAAACGGGCTCCGGTCCGCTCGGCAAGAGCCGGGGCGTCGCGTTCGATCATCACGCGCAGGACGGCGCGCGCCGCCGCGGTGGCCAAGGGCTGACCGCCGAACGTCGTCGCATGGTCGCCCGGCTCGAAGGCGGCAGCGACCTCTGCCTTGGCCCAAGTCGCGCCAATGGGCATGCCGTTGCCAAGTGCTTTGGCCATACACACGACGGCGGGAGAAACGTCGTAATGCTGGAACGCGAACCATGTTCCGGTGCGAGCCAACCCCGTCTGCACCTCGTCGACCATGAAGAGGACGTCCCGATCCCGGCAGAGCTGCTCGACACCCTGGAGGTAGTCGAGGTCGGCCGGTCTCACGCCGCCCTCACCCTGGATCGGCTCCAACAACACGGCGGCGACATCATCGGTGATCGCCGCCTCTAGTGCACTCAGGTCGTTCCAGGGAACGTGCCGGAATCCCTCGGGGAGGGGCTGAAACGGCCCGTGCTTGGCCGGCTGACCGGTGGCGTGGAGGGTGGCGAGGGTGCGGCCATGGAAGGAGTCGATGGCCGTCAGCACCACATGACGGCCGGGCCCTCCCCACTTTCGCGCCAGCTTGATGGCAGCCTCGTTCGACTCGGCACCCGAGTTGCAGAAGAACACCTGCCCCCCTCCGCCGATCAGCCGATCGAGGGTCGCGGCGACCTCGAGGCCGAGCTGGGTGCCGAAGAGGTTGGAGACGTGAAGGAGCGTTCTGGCCTGGTCGGCGATCGCCTCCGCAACATCGGGGTTGGCATGCCCGAGACTGGTGACGGCGAGCCCGCACAGGAAGTCGAGATATCGCTTGCCGGTGTCATCCCACAGCTCGGTGCCGAGGCCGCGCACAAAGGTGACGGGTTGCTCCGGATAGGTGGGCATGAGCGGGCTCAGCGACTCCATCGCAGCAGTCATGAGGCCGTCACCATCGTGCCGATGCCATCGTCGGTGAACAGCTCGATAAGCAGTGCATGAGGGATGGTGGCGTCGAGAATGTGGGCCGACCCAACGCCACGCTCGATCGCATCGATGCAGGCGGTGACCTTGGGGATCATCCCCCCGGCTAGGGCCGACGTCTCTAGAAGCTGCCGAAGCTGGTCCGCAGTGGCCTGGCGGACCAGCGTGCTGGGGTTGGCAACGTCCATCCGCAGCCCTTCCACATCAGTGAGGTAGACCACCTTGGCGGCCCCGAGGGCACCGGCCAGTGCGCCGGCAACGGCGTCGGCGTTGATGTTGTAGGCCTGGCCTTCGGCATCGGTGCCGATGGTCGACACCACTGGGACCAGATCCTCGGCCAGGAGACGATGGATTATGTGGGGGTTGACCGCCTCGACGTCGCCAACGAACCCAAGCTCGGGGTGTCGCTCGGTCGCCAGCAATAGTCCGGCGTCTTCTCCCGAGATCCCAACCGCGATCGGTCCATGGCGATTGATGAGGGTGACGAGTTCCCGGTTGACCTTGCCGGTCAGCACCATGCGGGTGACCTCGAGCGATTCGGCATCGGTGATCCGGTGACCGTCCTTGAACTCGGTGGCCATGCCGAGCCTCGACATGAGGGTCGTGATCTGAGGGCCGCCTCCGTGCACGATGACCGGCTTGACACCCACCGACTGCATGAGCACTACGTCCTTGGCGAGCTGGGCGCTCAGCTCTTCATCGGCAAGGGCGCTGCCTCCGAGTTTGACCACGATGGCCTGGTCACGGAGCCTCTGGACGTAGGGCAGGGCCTGCATCAGCGTTTCGGCTGCGGTCTTGGACTCGATCACGACTTGCCCATGTTCTCATCGACGTAGGCGTGAGACAGGTCTGTGGTTATCACCTCTCCGGCGCCTTGGGCGAGCCCCAGGTCCACCGTCACTTGAACGCGGCGTCCTTCGAGGTAGGCCGCGAGCTTGACCTCATCAGCTGGGACCGCCAATCCGTCGCGCGCCGTCACGATCTCCCCATACGAGATGCTGAATCGATCAGCGTCGAAGCCGATCCTGCTGGCCCCCACCTCGGCCGCGACCCGCCCCCAATACGCGTTTTCGCCGTACCAGGAGCACTTGACGAGCTGATTGTTGGCTACCGCTCTGGCAGCGTGCAGCGCCTCTTCGTCGGAGACGGCCCCCTGCACCCGCACGATGACGGTCTTGGTCGACCCCTCGGCATCGTCGGCCATCTGCAGAGCGAGGTCGTAGCAAACCGCGTCCATAGCGTCTTGGAATTCCGCTGCATCGACGGGTCCGCATCGGCCCGAAGCCAGGGCGAGCACCGTGTCGTTCGTTGATTGGGCTCCGTCCACGGTAAGTCGATTGAACGAGGCATCGACCGCCCGGCTCAGAGCCACCCGCAGGGGCGCCGGCTCGATGCCGGCGTCGGTCGTGAGAAACGCCAGCATGGTCGCCATGTTGGGCTGCAGCATCCCGGAGCCTTTTGCCATCGATCCGATCTTGAAGTTCGATCCCTCGCACACAGCTTCCTTCACTACCGAATCGGTGGTCAGGATCCCCGCCGCGGCATCAGAACCTCCGTCCGAGGACCGGGCGGCCACTGCCTTGATCACTCCCGCTTCCAGCATCTCGATCGGCATCGGGATGCCTATGAGCCCGGTGGAGCACACCAGAACTTCCTCGAGACGACAGTGGAATTCCTCGGCCGTTGCGCGGCACATCTGCTCGGCATGCCTCATCCCGGCGGCCCCCGTGGCGGCATTGGCGTTGCCGCTGTTGACGATGATGGCCGCGGCTCGGCCGCCCGTTGCCTCCAGGTGGGACCGCGAGACCTGAACCGGCGCTGCCGCCAGCTTGTTGCTTGTGAAGACGCCGGCGGCACTCACCGGGCGGCCGCCCTCGCTGCCGATGAACGAGAGGTCGCGCTTGCCGCTCCGTTTGAGGCCAGCGTGGATACCGGCGGCCACGAAGCCTTCTGGGAAGGTGATGGCGCTCACGGGTACACCCCAGCGGTGGTGAGACCCATCGTCTCCGTGATCCCCATTGCGAGATTGGCACATTGGATCGCTTGGCCGCTGGCACCCTTCACGAGATTGTCGAGAGCCCCGATCGCAACGACCCATCCGGTGCGTTCGTCTCGGCGCACCGTGAGATGAACGGTGTTGGCGCCGAGGGTCGATTTGGTCGACGGCACCGCGTCGGACACCACGACAAATGGTTCATCGGCATACGCCGCAGCCATCGCCTCGAGCAGATCATCCGTGTCGTGGGTCCCAGTCGGGCGTGCGTAGCAAGTGGCGAGGATGCCCCGGTTCATGGGCGCCAGGTGAGGTGTGAAGAGCACCTCGACACCAGTTCCGGAATGGCGATCGAGAGCCATCTCGATCTCCGGAGTATGGCGATGATTGAGCAGCCCGTATGCCGTGAAGTTCTCGTCGACCGTGGAGAAAGAGGTATCGCGTGTTGCGGCGCGTCCGGCGCCCGAGACCCCGCTCGCGGCGTCGACGACTAGGCCCGTCGGTGCCACCAACCCACCACTCACCAGGGGCGCCAGAGTCAGGCTGGCCGCCGTCACGTAGCAGCCGGGTACCGCCACCGCTCTCGCTCCAATGAGATCGCCTCGGAACAACTCAGGTAGCCCAAAGGCAAACTGCTCAAGCAGTTCTGGAGCTCCGTGCTCGTAGCCGTACCAGACCGGGTACAGCGCGGGATCGCGGTGACGGAAGTCGGCACCAAGGTCGACAATGCACTCGGCCTCAAGCTTGGGCACGATCGCCTGCGAGGCACCAGGGGGCAGGGCGAGGAAGACGATGTCCAGCCCATTCGGTATTGCCTCCCACGGTGCCAGCGTCAGGTCCGGGTAGGCGACGGCCAGGCTGGGATATACCTCGGCGACACGAGCACCCGCCTCAGCGTTCCCCGAGGCGAAGGCCACGTCGAACTCTGAGTGCTGCGAACACAGTCGCAACAGCTCGGCCCCGGCGAAACCGGATGCCCCAATGATGCCGATCCTCTTCATCCGGGCTACCAGGCTCTCCGTGTTGGGGACTCGGGCGTGGCCAGGCGTTCTCTCAGCTCGACCAGCTGCGAAGCAAGGGACTGGAAGCTGCCGCCGCCGGGTGATCTTCGCCGCTTCACGGAGGTTGCTGGATCGACCAGCCGCAGGTCGTCGGCGACGAACTCGCCGTGGCTGCTCGTGAGGTCTTCGACCGTCAGGTCCGCCGGCTCTAGGCCGGCGGCGGCGAGTTGGCCTGCCAGCCTGCCGACAGCGTCGTGAGCCTGCCGGAAGGCCACACCTCGCTCTACCAGGACCTCAGCCAGGTCGAGCATCGTCACCCACGAAGAGGGCGGAGGTGGGTGAAACTCGGCTCCTTTGACCATTGCGGTCAGGGCCGGCAAGGCGCCGCCGAGCGCGTCGTCTGCTGCGAATACGAGAGCCTTGTCTTCCTGGAGATCGCGGTTGTAGGAAAGAGGAAGACCCTTCTGGAGGGCGAGGAGTCCCGCCACTGAGCCGATAGAGGCCGCGGCCTTTCCCCTGGTCAGCTCAGCCGCGTCTGGGTTCTTCTTGTGAGGCAGCGCAGATGAGCCGGTTGAGTGACGATCGGCGAAAGTGACCCAGCCGAACTCAGAGGTCGCCCACAGGACCAGCTCTTCGGCGAGACGGGAGCAATTCACGAGAGCCTGAGCGCAACAGAACGAGTACTCGGACACGAAGTCGCGTGCCGCCACCGCATCGAGGGAGTTGCCAAAGACGGCTGGTAGCTCGAGCTCAGTGGCGACCGCCGACGGATCGATCGGGAGGCTCGACCCTCCGCCCGCTCCCGCCCCGAGCGGCGAGATATCGACCCGGACGGCTGCATCTTCGAATCGGTCGACGTCTCGTAGTAACGGCCACACATGGGCCAGCAGATAATGACCCAGAGGGACTGCCTGTGATTGCTGAAGATGGGTGTAGGCGGCAACCACCCTGTCTCCGGCAGCTTCCGCCTGGTCTACCAGCGCCGTTGCCAGCTCTCGAATCTGTCTGACCCGCGCTTTGGCGCCTCGGGAGAGATAGAGCCGGAGATCGAGTGCCACCTGGTCGTTGCGGGAGCGCCCGGTGTGAACCTTGGCACCGACTGGGCCGGCGAGCTCCGTGAGCCTGCGTTCGACGGCGGTGTGCACATCCTCGTCATCGTCGGTGAATAGGAACTCGCCCGCCGCTGCCTCATCGGCCATCGCCCGCAAGCCTGCATCCAGGGCGACCGCTTCGGCTGGCGTCAGCAGTCCGACCTCTCCAAGCATCGCAACGTGAGCGACCGACCCGGCAACATCGTCGGCCAGCAGCCGCCGGTCGGCAGTCGATGCCGTGAAGTCCCAAATGGGTGCATCCGGTGACTCCGCAAAGCGGCTCCCCCACAGGGTCATTCGCCTTCGCCCAACCGCTTCTCTGCGTAGGTGCGCAGCCGCAGCGACTGGAGGCGAATGAAGCCGGCGGCGTCGGCCTGGTCGTATACATCATCGGCCTCGAAGGTCGCCGTGGCGTGGTCGTAGAGGCCGTGCCCATCAGACCGACGCCCTACCACCATGGCGCTTCCCTTATACAGCTTGAGGCGAGCGTCGCCGTTGACGCGTTGCTGAACTCCGTCGATGAACGCCTGCAGTGATTCGCGTTCGGGCGAGAACCAGAAACCGTTGTAGACCATCTCGGCGTAGCGCGGCACCAGCTCATCACGAAGGTGGGCAACCTCGCGATCGAGGGTGATGGACTCAACGGCCCGATGGGCGTGGTAAAGGACTGTGCCACCCGGCGTCTCATAGACCCCGCGGTTCTTCATCCCGATGAAGCGGTTCTCGACAAGGTCGACCCGACCTACCCCATGTCTTCCGGCGATGACGTTGAGCTCACTGAGCAGCTCAACCGGCGCCAACTCGGTGCCATTGAGGGCGACCGGGTCACCGTTGCGGTATGAGATCGTCACGTACTCAGGTTCGTCAGGGGCCCGTTCTGGATCGGTCGTCAGGCGGAACATGTCCTCGGGTGGCGGCTCCCACGGGTCTTCGAGCACGCCGCCTTCGTACGAGATGTGAAGCAGATTGGCGTCTAGCGAGTACGGCATGTCGGGGGTCACGGGTACCGCGATGCCGTGCTCCTTGGCGTATGCAACGAGGTCGGCCCGACCCCGGAACTCCCACTCGCGCCACGGTGCGATGACCTTGGAGTCGGGGCGCAGCGCGAACACGCTCAGCTCGAAGCGAACCTGGTCATTTCCCTTACCAGTGGCGCCATGAGCGATGAAGTCGGCCCCGGTCAGCTCGGCGGCCGCCACCAGTCCCTTGGCGATCACCGGTCGTGCCAGCGCCGTGCCCAACAGGTAGTAGCCCTCGTAGATGGCATTGGCACGCAGCGCCGGGAACACGAAGTCGGTAACGAACTCCGTACGCAGGTCGTCAGCGATGGCTTTGACGGCTCCGGTGGCCAGAGCCTTGTCCTGAGCCTCGGCGACCTCCTCCCCTTGACCAACATCAGCGGTGTAAGCGACGACCTCGGCTCCGTAGTGGTCCTGCAGCCAGCGCAGGATCACGGATGTGTCGAGACCACCCGAGTAGGCGAGGACCACCCTCACGAACTGCCCATGGTTTCCAGCCGTCGCGCCACGGCAGCGGCGTCGCCTCCCGCGGGCGTCACCACCAGGACCGTGTCGTCACCCGCCACCGTCCCCAGGATTCCCTCGAAGGCTGACCGATCGAGGGCACCGGCCACCATGTGGGCGGCACCCGGTGGCGTCCGCAGCACCACGAGATTGCCCGAGGCGCTTATCTGGTGGACGAACTCGGCGACGATCTCCGCCAGTCCCCCGGTGCCCGTCGGACGAGGCAGTGTGTAGTGACCTCCATCATCTTCTCGGGCCTTGGCTGCCCCGAGCGCATCGAGGTCCCGCGACACGGTGGCCTGGGTCACCTCGTGGCCAGCCTTGGCCAAAAGGGCGACGAGCTCACTCTGGCGCGCCGGGCGGTGCTCCTGAATTAGCTGTCGGATGATGCGCCGTCGCGCTGCGGTGGTTGCCATTTCTGCATGAATATACACAATCGAGCATAATCATGCAAAAGGCTGCCGAGCAACTCAAGCAGGAGACAAGCGCTGCCCTGCCCACGCGAAGGGACCTCCGCCGGGGCGCTCCAGGGCATGTACTACTGCAGCTGAGCGCCCTTAGCCCCCGCCCGCATCATCGATCCCCTGACGAGGATGTACATCTCGTGGCGACTCAGCTGATCGCCTCTCATCCGCGATCACCTGGTCGCTGTCGGTGAACGAGATGCTCCTGTGGGAATTGTCACAGAACGGCTGATTGCTGCTAGCTCCACATCGACACAGTGAAACCCTCGTCTCCTCGGCGATGACATCGCCCGAAGCAGTTCTGATACGGATGTTGCCCCGAAGTGTCAGCGGACCGTTGGGCCACGGGATAACCGTGGTGCGCTCCGATGGCTGCTCTCCCGGTGCTCCGTCGACCCTGTGGTAGCGAAGGGCTCCGCTTGGACACCTCTCGATCGTCTCACCGATGGCGTCTGCAGACGCCGCAGTCACCGCCACCCAGGGGCGCTGGTCGAGATCGAACACCTCAGGCAGATAGCTGAGACAGATGCCGGAGTGAATGCAACGATCCGAGTCCCAAGACACGGTGATCTCATCTGTCGAGTACTCACGCTTTGCCATGTCACTCCCTTCGACGAGGCACCAACACTACGGGTCGGTCGGCTTCTCGCGAGGCGAGATCACATGCGGACGCGGAGGCCCTTGGGGTCGTACATCGGTCGCAGCGAGGCCTTCTTAGGGAAGCGGTCGCCGGCTACCTGGATCTCGAAGGCCCCGGTCTTCACCCACATCGTCCCGGTTGCGAGTCAGATGGTTTTCGGATTCGCTAGTCGACATCACCCTCGAGTGCCGTGAGCGCGGCCCGCAACGCGTCGCGTGCCGCCTCAGTGTCCTGCGTCGTGATGGCGCTGGGATCGAACTGCAGGTTGAACCCGGAAGCTTCTGCGTTGATAGGTAGGGCGCCGTCGCGGTACTCATCGAGCGGGCTGATGACCTCGTAGGTTCGCAGCTCGTGAGCCACTCCTTTGACCTTGATGTCCCCCGTTGGCCGACAGTAGATCTCGTCCTTCACGAGAGAGTACGTCTCGTGAGTGATGTGGATCTGGTCGGCTTCGGCGGTGGACTCGAGTCGCGAGGCGACGTTGACAGGACCACCCACGATCGTGTAGTCGAGCCGCTCCTCCGATCCGAAGTTTCCGACCGTACAGAATCCCGTGTTGATTCCCATCCGCACGTGCAGCGACGTAGTGCCGCCGACCAAATCGGCCCATCCCTTACGTAGCTCGATGATGTGATCACGCATCGCCAGACCCATGCGCACGCAGGCCAGCGCGTCCGCCTTCCTCCCCTTGGTCTCGGGATCGCCGAAGAAGATCATGATCCCGTCTCCGATGAACTTGTCGATCGTTCCCCCGTGTTGGTCTGCGATCTTGGCCATCTCGCTCAAATAGGAGTTGAGTAGCTCACTCAGCGGCTCCGCCTCCAAGCGGTCCGTCAGGTCGGTGAACCCCTGGATGTCGGAGAAGAAGACGGTGAGCTCCTTTCGATAGGACTCGACCTTGACATCCTTGCCCGCAAAGATCGAGTCGTAGACCTGGCGCGACAGGTACTTGGCGAGCTTGCCCGAGAGGGCCTCGAGCTGCTCGTTCTTTTGGTTGAGCGACTTGTTGGCCAGGTGCAAGGCCTCCTCGGCCTTCTTGCGCTCGGTGATGTCGCGGATGATTCCGACGAATAGGCGCTCCTCGTCCGAGGTCCAGGTGGCCAGCGACAGCTCCATTGGGAACTCGCGGCCGTCGCTGTGAAGTGCCGCCAGCTCGACCGTTTGGCCGATCACGTGACGCTCTCCTCCCTCGACAACGCGCTGTATGCCTGCGACGTGCGCCTCTCGGAAACGTTCCGGGATGAGTGCCAGTAGCGTCTCGCCGATCATCTCCTCGTCGCTGTAGCCGAATAGCTCGGCGGCGTGGGTGTTCCACAACACGACCTCGCCCTTGGCATCGACCGAGACGATGGCGTCGTTTGCCGAGTTGAGGATCGCCTCGAGTCGCTGCTGCGAAGACGACAGTCGCTTCGACAGCTCGGCCTGTTCGGTGACGTCGCGCAGGATGCCGCTGAAGAACCGCTCGCCATCGGTGAGCCATGTCGCCAGCGATAGCTCGACAGGAAACTCAGTGCCGTCTTTGCGTACGCCGGCGACCCGCACCGTCGTGCCGATGATGTGCATCTCACCCCCCGAAGCAACCCGAGCGATGCCAGACTCATGCGCCTCCTGGAACCGCTGCGGCACCACAAGCGTCAGCGGTTGTCCGATGGCCTCGTCCGCCGAATGGCCGAACATGGCCGCCGCCGCCGGGTTCCAGGTGACGATGTTCCCCAGGGCGTCCGCCGTGATGATGGCGTCGGTGGCGGACTGAACGATCGCTTCGAGTGTCTGCTTTGAGTAACTGCCGGTCACAGGAGCCTCCCCAGGGCGCGCAGCTTAGACGGCTGCCGAGCTGCGGTCGCGAGCACAACACCGGCTCCGCTCGATCGGAGCGCATGATCGGAGTCGAGACGGCGCCAATATCACACGCGGACGCGAAGGTTCCCGAATCCCAGAGCGCCACCCAATGTGTGGCCGTATGTATGCGACAGACCGCATCTAGCCGACCGGGCGACCGTCGTTGAGAGTCGGCATTTCTCTGTAGAGCAGCGGCCCTGAAGCACGCACGCCACCATAAGCACCCGGTGGCCGGTCGGGAGGAGTGCGGGAGAAGAATCGGAGTTGGTGAGCCCCGACCGCCCCTGGCCGGACAGGGTTAGGCTCGGTCGAATGGGGAGGTCCACCGACGGTCACACGCTTCGCCGGAGATTGGCCGTCGGCTCGCTAACGGTCATGCTGGTCGCCTGCGGCGGGGACGGACTTTCCTTGGCGGAGTATGCCGAGACTCTCGGGGCTCTCGCCTCCGACCTGGGTGCAGAGCTCGGAACTGGAGACGCTCAGGTTGTGGCTGAACCCACCATCGAGACCGCAAGAGATGTCATCACGGTGGCTGTCGATACGCGAAACGAGTTTCAGGCCGCGCTGACATCTCTTGATCCTCCAGCCGAGATAGCTGACGTCCACATGGACTTGGTCGACGTCCATGCGCGGATCATCTCCGCTCAGGAGGCGTTCGCTGAGCGCGCAGTGTCAGCGACGACGCTAGAGGAGCTGGATGGAAGCGAAGAGGCGGGGGCCTACCGAGCTATCAACGCGGAGGCCCTGTCGATCTGTCGGGAGTTTCAAACGAGGATCGACGCGACCGCGGACCAGGGCGTGTTCGCTGCCGGTCCCTGGATAGCAGGAGACCTCAAGGAAGCCGTAGAGGTCACCCTCGACTGCTAGCAGGACCAGCCCCTCAAGTCTCCTCACCGAAGATCACTCGCGGGCCGCCGCTCCCACTGGCATAGAACAGTTCGTACCGCTCCTCCTGAGGCTCGCCGACTGCACATGACAGGATCCCCTCGTGGAACTCCTGGAGGTGACCGGCGGCGACGAAGGCATCTGCTCGCTCCTTGTCGTCGAACTGAGTGATCACAAGAACGTGTGACGGATCCGTTTGCCGTATGTACACCGCGTGGTACTCGGGAGCGTCGGCCGACTCCATGGCTGCGTGTTCCCAGTTCTGGACGTCGGTGAAGAGTTCCTGCATGCGGCCGGGCTGAACCTGGCAAGTTGTGACGAAGAGTTGGTGCATGTGTTGCCTCCGTGTCGGGCGCGAAGACAGGCTACATCTCGTCGTGTCTGCAAGATGTCGCGGGCAGATCCCATGCCAGCCGTCCGGTGGCTTAGATTTGGGGTCGAGGAGGGGCACCGTGGAGATGGAGCAGCTGCCGACGGGAACTATCACGTTCCTGTTCTCCGACATCGAGGGTTCGACCCGGCTGCTACGGGAGTTGGGCGATGACTACCCGACCCTGCTCGAGGCTCACGCGGTTCGCATCCGAGACGCCATCTCGGCCGCCGACGGGATCGAGGTTTCTACAGAGGGCGATTCGTTTTTCGCCGTCTTCTCGACAGCCGACCAGGCCATCACGGCAGCCACCCATGCCCAACGCTCCCTGGCGGTGGCCACATGGCCCCACGGTGTGCCGGTACGAGTGCGGATGGGAATCCACACCGGCAAGGGAACAACGGGTGGCGACAACTACGTCGGCCTCGACGTTCATCGCGCCGCCAGGATCATGCAGGCGGCTCACGGCGGTCAGGTGGTCGTGTCGGCGACCACCACCGAACTGGTAGCTCAGCAGCTGCCCGACGACTCGATCCTGCGCGACCTCGGACATCACCGTCTGAAGGACCTAGAGCACGAGGAACATCTCTTTCAGCTCGTCGTCGAGGGCTTGCCAGAGGACTTCCCGCCGCTGCGATCGGTCGGTTCGTTCCGCAACAACCTCCCACCCGCGATAACCACCTTCGTGGGGCGAGGACGTGAGGTCGCCGAGATCACACAGCTCCTCGAACACAACCACCTCGTGACACTTACCGGGCCTGGAGGTACGGGCAAGACCCGGCTGGCGCTGGAGGTGGCCAACGGCCTCGCCGAAGACTTCGCTGACGGCGTGTGCTTCGTGCCGCTCGGTGCCGTCATCGACGTGGATCTCGTCCCCTCCGCGGTACTCACGGCCCTCGGTGTTCACGATCCGGGGCGCCACGCGCCAAGCGATCTCTTGTCGGACTACCTGTCGAGGCGAGAGTTGTTGCTGGTGCTCGACAACTTGGAACAGATACCCGATGTCGGGCTGGCAGTGGCGACGCACCTCCCCTCAGCTCCACGATGTCGCTTTCTGCTGACCTCACGATCCGCCCTACGCATCGCAGGCGAGCAGGAGTACGCGGTGCCGCCTCTTGCTCTTCCCTCTTCAGAGCAGTGGACCTCTGTCACCGATCTGGCCGCCAACGAGGCGGTCGACCTCTTCGTCACAAGGGCACAGTCGGTTTCTCCCGGGTTCTCGCTATCGGACGCCAACGCGGCTTCGGTGGCTGAGCTGCTAACGAGGCTCGACGGCCTGGCATAGGCCATCGAGTTGGCGGCGCCACGCGTGAGAGTGCTGTCGCCGGAAGCACTGCTCAGCCGCCTAGGCAATCGCATTCTGGCCGGCGGTGCCCGGGACCTGCCGGCCCGTCAGCAGACGATTAACGACACCATCGCCTGGAGCTATGACCTTCTCAACGAAACGCAGCGCGCGCTGGCCGACCAGTTCTCGGTGTTCGCCGGGGGCGCCATGCTCACCGAGGCTGAGACCGTGTGCAAGGACGTATCCGACGACGTCCTCGGCGGACTGGACGATCTCGTTGCGAACTCCATCGTGACGTTGGGTGAGGTCGAGGGCGAGTCGCGGTTCTCCATGCTGGCGACAATTCGCGAATTCGCGCACGACAGGCTGGAGGCCAGCGGGAACGATGGATCCGCCCGAAAGAACCATGCCAGCGCCTTTCTGGCTCTGGCGGAAGAAGCCGAGGACTACTTGCTCACCCGCGATGGCGGCAAGTGGCTCAACCGTCTCGAGCTCGAAGTGGACAACCTGCGTGCCGCCGTGAAGTTCGCCATCGATGACGGCGATGCCGACCTCGCGTTGCGGCTCGCGGGGTCGCTGTACCGCTTCCTGCAGATGCGAGCGCACCTGTACGAGGCGACCGAGATCATCAACGGTGCCCTGGCCCTTCCCGGAGGAGACCCAGCCCTCCGCTCAAAAGCCCTCGTGGCTGCGGCGGGAGTGGCGTATTGGCGCGGTGACATGGTGAGATGCCGGCAGGCGAACGAGGACAACTTGGCCATCTGTCGCCAGCTCGGTGACGAGCGACTCTTGGCCGACGCCCTCTACTCGGCGTCGTTCCCGCACTCTCTCACCGGCGAGTTCGAGGCCGCCGAGGACGCCTTGAAAGAGGCACTGCATCTCTATCGGGGGCTCGGAGACAGTCGGGGACCCGCCGACGTCCATTGGGGCTTCGGTGATGTGGCCTACAACAGGAGAGATCTTGACCAGGCGCGGTTCTACTTCGAGACGGCCGTCTCTCTCTACGCCGAGCTAGACAACGTCTTCGGACTCGGGTGGTCTCACTACATGTTGGGCAAGACGCTGATCATCCTCGGTGATGTCGTGGGCGCCAAGGAGCACTTCGAGCAAGGCCTCGGTCTGTTCGCCGAGGTTGGCGACATTTCGGCCTTCCCCCTGTACCTGATCGATCTCGCAGGTATCGCCTTGCGCACGGGCCAGCATGTTCGAGCTGCGACGATGGTCGGTGCGTTGACTCACCTCACGGAGAAGACAGGTCTGAAGCTCATGGATATGTACTCGGAGTGGGTCCCGGAGCTTGACGCCGCCGGCATCGACCGGCTCAAGTCCGAGTACCGCCACGACTTCGATGCCGGAGCGGCGATGTCCCCGGCGGAGGCCGCCGAGTACGCGCTGGAGTAGCCGCTCCTCTGGACCCACCCAGAGCAAGACACCAAG
>JAZFSG010000012.1:0-24086 GCA_036446035.1 Acidimicrobiia bacterium
ATGATGGACAATCGGGTGGCGTTGGTGGCGCTGACACACATCCCGACCAACGGCGGTCTCGTCAACCCAGCCGCCGCAGTTGGCGCGGTTTGCCACGAGCACGGCGCTCCATATCTGCTCGACGCCACCCAGTCGGTCGGGCAGATGCCTATCGATGTCACCGAGATCGGATGCGACTTCCTCGCCGGAACCAGCCGCAAGTACCTGCGCGGACCGCGCGGTGTCGGCTTCCTGTTCGTCAACACATCGGCAGCGACCTGGCTCGAGCCAGCCATGCTCGATATGAGAGCGGCCACCTGGGCTTCGCCGCAGGAGTATCACCTTGCCCCGGATGCCAAGAGGTTCGAGTCGTGGGAGTCGGACGTCGCGGCCAGGCTCGGCTTCGGTGTCGCTATCGACTACGCCATGTCCTGGGGCGTCGGCACCATCTGGCACTTCGTGCAGAACCTGGCGGGCGCGCTGCGGGAGCGGCTCAGTGAGCTCCGCTCCGTCACGGTGCGTGACATCGGAGGCGAGAAGTGCGGCATAGTGACGTTCACTCACGAACGTCGCGATGCGGAAGACGTAGTGGCGGGGTTGCGCGACCAGGCGATGAACGCTTCAGTGACAACACCTGCCTCGACCCTCCTCGACGCCACCTCTCGCGGCCTTCCCAACATGGTGAGGGCATCTGTGCATTACTACAACACCGAGAAGGAAGTGGCTCGTTTCGTCGCTGCAGTTGGAGCGATGCGGTAGGGCTACGCTGTCGCCATGAAAATCGATCTGACCTACTGCGCCGCTTGAAACTACACAGACCGTGCCGTGAGCATGGTTAATCAGCTCCTCGGGGAATTCGAGGACAGCGTCGAGAACATCAACCTCATCCCCTCGGACGGGGGACGCTTCGAGGTCGTCGTTGACGGCGACCTTGTGTACTCCAAGCTCGAGACCGGCCGCCACGCCGAATACGAGGACGTGGCAGCGCCGATCCGAGCAAGGGTCTAGGTCAGCTCAGCTCCAGAGGTCGTCCAGTGCGGCCTGCTCAGAGTTGTGGGCCCAGCACTCGCTGACTTGCCCACCGCTGACATGGAACACGAAGACAGACGACCCCTCGACTGTCTTGTCGTTACGGGTTATCGACGAGTTCACCAGCGCAACCGCGTGCTCGTCATCGGCGAGAATGGCATGGATCTCCTGAGAAATCTGCCCGCCCGTCTCCTGGCCGATCTGGGCGAACAGGCTCAGAGTCTCCTCGAGCCCTCGTCGGTCCCCGGCGAGGATGTTGTTCCCCGGGGTGTGCCAGATCACAGTTGGTGAAAGCACCTCGGACATCGCCTCCATGTCGCCCTGGGCGAAGGCGTCGAATCCGCGCTGAATCAGCTTCTTGTTGGCATCACTCATGAAGTCTTCCCCTTCTGCTACTCGCCGTACACCGTGGCAGCGGTGACATTCTTGTAGAGAGCATTGGTCCAGTTACTCGACTGCTGGTCGAAGAAGCCAATGGCTTCGTTCTGCAACTTGCCGTAGAGGCTGTCTGGATTCCTGCCTTCCGCAGCCAGCGCGTCTTGGGTTGCATAGCTCTCCATCTCGATGAAGGTGTGAACGTTGCCACCCTCCTTTTCGGAGCTGTAGATGGCAAAATAGGTGCCGAGGTACTTGCTTCCAGGTGGGAAAGCGTTCGCGAATTCCTTCTCGTTGGCGTTGAGCCACTCCTGGAAGTCGCGGGCCTTGCCCTCTTTGAGATCGCCCCCGAACTGTGCGATAAACGACATTCGTTACCCCTCTCTGGATCAGTGAGGGTCGTTCCCCTCGTCAATTGGAAGCTAGTCGAAACCCAGAGCAACGTTGACCGAGCCTCGTCACGGTCTCGATGTCGGGTCGGTCACGCCTCGACCCCCTCCGGCCCTACGGGCCACCTCCCCCTGGAGGGGGAGGGTTAGAAGACGCCGGACACCAGCTCGAGGAGTTCGGCGTGGATGCCGGGTCCGGCCACGAGGACGGATCCGCTGGCTGGTACCGCCGGTCGACCGGAGAAGTCGCTAGTCACTCCGCCCGCCTCGGTGACGAGGAGCAATCCGGCGGCGATGTCCCACGGGGCGATGCCGGTCTCGTAGTAGCCGTCGAGGCGGCCAGCGGCCGTCCAGGCGAGATCGAGTGCCGCCGACCCGAAGCGGCGAACACCCTGCACCTTGGCGAGCACCACCTGGAGGGCGGCCGCGTAGCGCTCGGGGTCGTCGCGATGGCTGTAGGGAAACCCGGTAGCGACCACCGAGGGGTAGAGGTCGGTTCGAGAGGAAACCTCGAGCCGGGCATCTCCAAGGAACGCTCCCCGACCCGCTGTCGCGGTGAACTCTTCGCCTCGGAAGACATCGACCACGGCCGCGACTTGCGGTTGATCGTCTTCCCACAACCCAACCGAGATGGCCACGTGGGGAATGCCATTGATGAAGTTGACGGTGCCATCGAGGGGATCGATGAACCAGCGTCTGCTGCCGTCGCCGCTCACCTCCGACTCCTCGGCGACGACCGCATCATCGGGGCGCTGCGCCGCCAGGATCTTCTTGATCTCTGCTTCGGCCGCGGCGTCGATCTCGGTGACGGGGCTGGTGTCGGACTTGTACGAGACCGTCGAGGCAGTTGCAGAGCGAACCACCTCGGCGCCGGCGCGCGCTACATGCAGGGCTAACGAGCGATCATCCATGAGGACGACTGTAGGCCCGCGCGTCCTGTGCTCGCCGGTAGCCTCGCCCAACGATGACTCTCCTGCTCGCAACCTTGGCGTCCGCTGTGCTGATGTGGATAGCCTTTCCACCGCTCAACGTCGGGGCGCTGGTGTTCGTTGCCCCTGCGCCTTTCCTGTGGGCACTTCGCAAAGCTGAGCGGCCAGGCGAGGCCAGCTGGCTGGGATTCGTCTTCGCCACCCTCTTCTTCGCGGCAACGCTTCGCTGGATCGCCTTGCTCGGCATCGTGGCGTGGCTCCCCCTTGCCATCGCCGAAGGGGCCTATGGAGCGTTGTTCGGCGTAGGGATATGGGCGATACGCAAGCTGCCCCCGACGAAGTGGTGGCTCGCCACGGTGGGCCTGTGGGCGTTGTGGGAGTTCGCCCGAGAACGCTGGCCATTCGGAGGATTCCCCTGGGGAGCTCTGGGCAATGGCGTCGGGACCCTGGCGTGGCCGAGGGGAGCAACACAGTGGATCGGCACCACGGGGTGGTCCGTGGTCGCAGTAGCCGTTGCCGCCACGATCGCTCTCATCGCCGACGACCGACGGGTTCGGGTTCCCGGCCGCATCACATTTGGATCTTTGGCGGTCCTCATCGTTGCCGGCGCGCTCTTTGCCCCAAGCGCGGACGGCAGGCCGTTCACGGTGGCGATCGTCCAAGGAGGCAGCCCCTGTCCACGGCTTCACTGCGTCAACGAGACCGAGCTCATCCTGGCAAGCCACCTCCGGCTCACCGCAGAAGAGCTCTCTGTAGAGGACGGGATCGACCTCGTGGTGTGGTCCGAGAACAGCCTCGGAACGGAGACCTATCCGTTCACCAACCCTGAGGTCTTCGCGGCGATCGTCTCCGAGGCCGAACGCCTCGGTTCCTACTTCCTCATCAGCGGCACCAGAGTGCCAGAAGACCAGCCGGACCGCTTCATCAACGCCAACCTGATGTTCTCGCGCCGGGGCGACCCCATTGGCGAATACCTGAAGCGACATCCCGTGCCCTTTGGGGAGTACATACCGCTGCGCGATTCGCTGTCCTTCATCCCCGAATTGGCCGCGGTACCACGCGACATGATCCGCGGCACGGAGCCCGTTGTCTTCGACCTGACAGAGGGAATCCTTGGGTCCGTCATTTCCTTCGAGGGCGCCTTTGCCCGGACCGTCCGCTCCGAGGCCGCGGAGGGGGCCGAACTCCTGGTGATCCTCTCCAATGAGGGCAGCTACGGCCGCACCGAGGCTTCGGATCAGCTCATCGGGCTCACTCGCATGCGGGCAGCCGAGACCGGGATCCCCATCGTCCATGCCGCGATCACCGGCAAGTCGCTCTTCATCGGCGCAGATGGAAGTCTTGGCGAGGAGTCAACTGCGCTCTTCAATCCCAGCGTTCTCGTAGGCGACGTGAACTGGCGAACGGCAGGAAAGACGCTCTATGTTCGCTTTGGTGATTGGTTGCAGGTCCTCGCCATCGTCGCCGGCATCGTTGCCGCCATCCCGGACACCCGCCGCCGCAAGGCGTTGACAACGCCCCCATGGGCGCAACCCCGAGAACGCGCGTAACAATGGTCCCATGAAGGAAACGCTGGTCATGGTCATGGCAGGGGGCAAGGGCTCTCGGCTGGCGCCACTGACGTCCCACAGGGCCAAGCCGTCGGTCCCATTCGGAGGGCGCTATCGCATCATCGACTTCGCTCTTTCCAATCTGGTCAACTCGGGGTACCGGCGCATCTTCGTGCTCACGCAGTACATGGCCCACAGCCTCATCCAGCACCTGAGCCGGAATTGGCACCTCACCGGAATGGGCGAGTTCATAGAGGTTGCCCCCGCCCAGATGCGTCTCGGACAACATTGGTACCGGGGAACCGCCGACAGCGTGCTGCAGAACCTCAACCTAGTTCGCGACCTGCGGCCGAACCACGTTGCGGTCTTCGGCGGCGATCACATCTACCTGTTCGACGTCTCGCAGATGGACGATCACCATCGCCAGAGCAACGCCGACCTCACAGTTGCCGCGGTCCCCGTTCCTCTCGCAGAGGCTGGCGGCTTCGGCATCCTCGTGGTCGATGAGACCGGACGGATAGTCGGCTTCGAGGAGAAGCCGGAATCGCCAACGGCGATGCCGGGACGCCCCGACATGGCGCTGGCGTCGATGGGCAACTACATCTTCAAAACCAAGGCTCTCAGTGAAGCTCTGCTGACCGAGACCGAGGTAGCCGGCACCAGCTATGACTTTGGCGGGGACGTCATCCCCCGCCTCATCGCCGAAGGGGCTTTGGTGCAGGTGTACGACTACACATCCAACAAGATCCGGGGAGCTGCGCCGGATGCCGCCCCCTACTGGCGGGACGTCGGCACGATCGATAGCTACGTGCAGGCGAACGCCGAAGCGCGCGACCGCGTCCCCGCCTTCGATCTCTACAACCGGTCGTGGCGCATCCGAACCGCACAACGCGACTACCCACCTGCCCGCTTCGTCCTCGAAGGCGGCGAGGCCTCGGCTCTCATGCTCGACAGTCTCGTTTGCGAGGGCAGCATCATTGCCAACGCCTCCCTGACAGCAACGGTGATCGGCTACGACTGTTTCGTGCATCACAAGGCGCAGCTCGATGACACCATCCTCCTCTCGGGATGCTCGATAGGGTCCCAGGCCAGCCTGCGACGAGTTCTCGCAGACAAGAACTGCATAGTCGACCAGGGCGCCCAGATCGGTGTTGACATCGAGAGCGACCGCCAGCGCTTCCCCTGGGTCTCCCCGTCGGGTGTCGTGACGCTGCCGAAGGGTGCCAGGGTGCCGGCCGAGGGCCCGCTGGAGTTGACACCGGACATGATGTTCGCCCTGCGGAACGACCCGGCGACGGCAAGCGCCATGGAGGAATTCGCGGATCAGATCGTCGCCGATACTTCGGGGCGTCACAGCTCCGACTCCGCCGGACCCGCGCAACGGGCGTGAGAATCGCCCACGTCGCGGCGGAGGTTGCCCCGTGGTGCACCAGCGGTGGACTGGGCCAGGTTCTCGGAGCCCTGCCGGAAGCGATCGCTCGAACCGCGCCTGCGGACACCGAGGTGGCGGCCTATTTCCCGTTGTGCCGGGTCGCCTCGGAAGCCGCTGCCAGCGGCGACCTGCAACTCAGCGAGGTCGAGGTCGCAGGTGTGGACGGTGCCCGGCTACTGCGAGCCGACGCGGTCGGTCCCCATGAGCTGTACTTCGTCGACGCACCGCGCTACTTCGACCGCCCCGCCCTCTACGGCCAGTACGGCAAGCCGTATTCCGACGATGTCGATCGCTTCACGTTCTTCGGGCACGTGCTGCAGAGGGTGTGGCGCCAGCTTGGCCAGCCCGACATCGTCCACTGCCACGATTGGCACGTGGCGCTTCTACCCGCCTTCCTCAAGAGCCAGCCCGAGCCAAGGCCCGCCACCGCGCTCACCGTGCACAACTTGGCCTACCAGGGGGTCTTCGAGGGGGCGGAAGCGAGGCGCAGCGGTATCACACCAACAGACGGAGTGGTCAACTTCCTCGCGATCGGAATCGAGGCTGCCGACGTCGTCACGACAGTGAGCCCAACGTACGCCCTCGAGATCCTCGAGGACGGCGCCGGGATGGACGACGTGCTCCGGGCGCGGACGGCACCGGTCGGCATCCTCAACGGCATCGACACCGCCGAATGGGATCCAACCATCGATCCGTTCATTCCCGAGCCGTTCAGTGCTGGCGTGATGGATGGGAAGGCCGCCGCTCGCCGCGAGTTGGCCGCAACCCTCGAGCTCGATGTCGATGACTCCGATCTCATCGTTGGAGTCGTTTCCCGGCTCGTCGACCAGAAGGGGATCGACCTCGTCATCGAGGCGGCCGCCGAAGCGGAGCGCCTTGGTCTGCGAATCGCGGTCATCGGCGATGGCGATCCGCAACTCGAGCAGGCGCTTGTCTCACTTGCCCTCGACCAGCCGGGCCGAGTGGCGGTGCGCATCGGTTGGGACAAAGCAGCGGCCCACCTTGTCATCGCAGGCGCTGATGCCCTTGCAGTGCCGAGCCGCTTCGAGCCGTGCGGCCTGACGCAGATGCAGGCGATGCGCTACGGGACCATCCCGATCGCTCACGCCGTCGGCGGGCTGCGTGACACCGTGATCGACTCGGGCGACGAAAAGCTCAGCTCAGGAGAGGGCAGCGGCTTCACGTTCGACAAGCCGACTGGCCCGGCGCTGGCCGGGGCGATGGACCGTGCCGCGACTATGCGTCGGGAGCGACCGGACGGTTGGTCGGCCCTGCAGCGGTCTGTCATGGCCATCGATTGGTCATGGGACCGCGCTGCCGGCGCCTACCTAGACCTCTACAGCTCCCTGACCGCCGACTAGCCGATGTCGGTCAGCACGTCGCCGAGCGTCGGCGACCCCAACTCGGAGAGCGCGTAGGTCGCCCGCACTGCAGGAATGTCGTCGAGCTCGAGCAACCGAGCAAGATCGATGGGTGTTGCCACCAACACAACGTCGGGGGCAGCGGCTGCGATGGTCTGGCGCAACTCATCCATCTGCTCGTCGCCGTAGCCCATGGCGGGCAGCACAGAGCCGATGTGGGGGAACTTCTCGAATGTGGAGGCGATAGACCCAACGGCGAACGGCCTCGGGTCGATGAGCTCGGCTGCTCCGTTCTGCTGGGCGGCCACCACGCCGGCGCCGTACGGCATCCCGCCATGGGTGATGGTCGGACCGTCCTCCAGCACCAATACCCGCTTGCCGGCGACGGAATCGGGATCGCTCAGCGCGACGGGAGACTCGGCTCGGATGACGACCGCACCCGGATTGAGTTCCGCGATGTTGGCCTCGACCTTCTCCACATCCGCGGCTTCGGCCGTGTCGATCTTGTTGATCACCACGACATCGGCAGCTCGCAGGTTGGCCTCGCCCGGCCAGTACTCCATTGAGTGTCCGGGGCGGTGTGGGTCGGCGACGCATATCCACAAGTCAGGCCGGAAGAACGGCAGGTCGTTGTTGCCGCCGTCCCAGAGAACGACGTCGTTCTCCTCCTGCGCCATCGCCAGGATGGCGGCGTAGTCGACTCCGGCGTATACGACAGATCCTGCCTCCAGGTGGTGCTCGTACTCCTCGCGCTCCTCGATGGTCGTCTGATGCTCGGCGAGGTCGCCGTAGGTGGCAAACCGCTGCACCCGCTGTCGATACAGGTCGCCGTACGGCATGGGATGCCGAACCACTCCAACGCTCAATCCCCGCTCGGCAAGAAGCGTCCGTGCTTTGCGGGCGGTCTGGCTCTTGCCGGCGCCGGTTCGCACCGCTGTTATGGCCACGACCGGCTTGGAGGACTCGAGTAGCGGAGTTGCCGGAACCTCCATGGAGGCGCCGACGGCGACCGCCCTGGCGGCCAGGTGCATGACGTGGGTGTGACTCACGTCCGAGTAGGCGAAGACGACCGCGTCCACACCCTCGGCGGCGATCACGGCCTCCATCTCATCCTCAGGGAAGATGGGAAGCCCATCCGGATAGCGCTCGCCGGCGAGCTCTGGCGGATACCTCCGGTCGGAGATGTTGGGTATCTGGGTAGCGGTGAAACCAACGACCTCAACGTCGGTGTCGTCGCGGCAAGCCACGTTGAAGTGGTGGAAGTCGCGCCCGGCTGCCCCGAGGATGAGGATCCTGCGGGTCACGGCTTGTAGGTCGCCAGTGCCTGGTCGAGGATCTCGATACCGCGGTCGAGCTCTTCAGGCGTGACTACCAGCGGCGGGATGAAGCGGATGATGTTTCCATCGGGCCCACAATCGAGGATTAGCAGGCCCAGCTCTCTCGCCGCCTCCGCCACGTGGCCGAAGGCTTCGGGGTCTGGCTCATTGGTCCCAGGCTTGACCAACTCGACCCCGATCATGAGGCCCAGCCCTCTAACGTCCCCGACCACCGGGTGCTTCTCCTTCAGCCCGTTGAGCTTGGCGAACGCCTGCTCGCTCAGGCCCGGGACCACGGGGACGACGCCGCCGAGGGCTTCGACCGTCGCCGCGCAGGCAGCAGCGGAAACAGGGTTGCCGCCGAAGGTGGTGCCATGGGAGCCCATTGCCCAGCGCCCGATGAGATCGCGGTTGGCGCCGACCGCAGAAAGCGGCAGGCCGTTGGCGATCGCCTTGCCCAGCACGATCACGTCCGGTTGCACGCCATATCTAGGCACTGTGAACCAGTCCCCGGTACGACCGAAACCGGTCTGCACCTCGTCTGCGATCAGAAGAATGCCGTTGGCATCGGCCAGGCTCCGTAGCTCGGTCATGAACCGCTCGCCGGCGGGGTAGTAGCCGCCCTCCCCCTGCATCGCCTCGACCAGAAAGCAGGCCACCTCGTCTGGCGTCACCTCGTGGCGGAAGAGGCGCCCTAGCTCGGTGATGCTGTAGTCGACCGCCTCGTCCTGGCTCATGCCCCAGCTGAATGGGTGGGGATACGGAGTGATGAAGACCGAAGGCAAAAGCGGGTGATAGCCCCTGCGGTGCTTCGACTTCGAGGTCGTGTAGGTGACAGAGCCCATCGTCCTGCCGTGGAAGCCGCCGCGGAAGGCGACAACGCCCTGGCGCCCGGTGAGGCTTCGTGCCATCTTCACCGAGGCCTCAACGGCCTCCGAGCCCGAGTTCATAAAGAAGAACATGTCGATGTCCCCGGGAGCGACCGAAGCCAATGCCTCCCCGGCAGCGGCCAAGGACTCGTAACGGAAGGCGCCCCCAGCGTGCCACAGGTTGTCGAGCTGGGCCCTCGCAGCATCGGTCACGGTCGGGTGACGGTGGCCGAGGTTGGAGACCGCGATGCCGCACGTGAAATCCAGATAGGTCTCGCCTTCGACATCGGTGACCCAGGCCCCCTCGCCGGAGACGATGTGCAGGTCAGTGTCCCAACCGATGACGGGGGCGATGACATCCTGATAACGCTTCAACAGATCAGACATGTTCCTCCTTGACTGCTCGCGGCTTCGGACGAGGGCCGGCTATGGAGCGGCGAAGAGGGGCGAGCGGTCGTCCATGGGAAGTGGTGCCATCAACACTGAATCTACACACCGCTGCCGCGCACGGAGCCGGTTCGCGACTTGATGGCGATGCCGCCCGAGCCCGGGACCGGTTCGTAGGCGATGCACAGTGCCTCGCGTTCGCCATCGTCCCATGCTCCCTCGGTCGGAGTGAAGGGGAAGATGTACAGGATGGATGTGTCGTAAGGCTCGCCGACATACGCCTCGAACCTGTTGAGGCAAGAGTTGAAGGCCTCGTCAACGACCTCCTGATCCCCAGGGAAGGCGCCGCCACCAAGCGAAATGGTGGCGAATACCTCGAGCTCGTGGTCCTTGGCGCAGTCGATGGGGGTGATCTCGGTGATCGTTTCGCCGCTCGGTTCATCGAAGCAGTCGCCTGGGCTGCGATTGGCGATCGGTTCGGACCGATCGAGGATCCCGCCCAGGACACTGATACCGATGATGGCCACAACGACGATCCAGCGGTTGCGCCACAGCAACGACAGCAGACCGCCGGCCTTGGCCGAGGGTTGCGCAGGGATCGGTAGCCCGGCGATCATCTGGTCGCTGTCAACATCGACCGGCTCGCTGGGAAGGCCCGTTGGAACGCCGGGATCGGGGAGGGTGAACTGAATGCTGTCCGGTTCCAGCGATTCGTGACGAGCCGCAGTCACCTCTTCCCTGGTGACACGCGATGCAGTCGGAGGACGGTCGACCGGTACTGCTGGGTCATCCGCAGAGTGTTGCAGCAGGTCTTCGGTACCCCCTGGGGTGAAGTCGGTGTCCTCGGCGACCTCGAAATCGGTGTCCGGTGTCATCGCGAAGTCGATGTCCTCTGTCCTCGAGGCCGCTAGCTCTGCCGCGATCTCGTCGACCGATGGCATTGGCTCGGCGGATTCGTCAACCGACTCCCCAATTGAGGATTCGAGGAGGCTTTCTGCCACCCCGCTTGACCCGTCATCGAGGCCAAACTTCTCCTTGGCGTCCCGCAGCAGGTCCTCGCTTGAGAAGCCGTCCTCGGAGAGGCCGTCGTCTTTGGTTGAGTCGTCGCTCATGGCCTGGGACAGAGCCTATAAGAAGGCGACAACCGCCAGCGACAATGCTCCAACAGCCAGCGCCAGCATCGTCCGCGCCAGCTTGGCATCGGTGTTGTCGGGGATCACCCGGGTCCACAGCTGGTGGATGGCAACGCCGGCAATGAAGCCGCCGAGGTGGGCTCGCCAGTCGATGTTGCCAACGAGGAACGGAAACACCGCACTTATCCCGATCCACACCAGCATCCGGTTGAACATCGCTTGACCGGCCGGGGTATGGCGATGGCGGTAGGACGCGGAGAACCAGGCTCCAATGAGTCCAAAGATTGCGCCCGAGGCTCCGATGCTCACGACTATGTGGCCTCCCGATATGGCAGGCCCTGTGAGTACCGAGATCGCACCGCCTGCCGCCGCCGAGGCGAAGTACAGAGCGCCGAAGGTCACGGAGCCGGTCTGGCGCTCAAGCTGTGGGCCGAGCAAGTAGAGGATGTACATGTTGACGCCGAGGTGGAACAGGCTTCCGTGAAGGAAGGCGGCCGTGATCGTGCGCCACCACTCGTTGGGCGCCAGCAACTTGATGAGCGCCAGGTTGTCAATAAGCCAACGATGGGCATCGACGGAGGACCGATCGAATAAGTACACGATCACGTTGGCAGCGATCAGCACCAGGGTCAATGGCGACGTTGCGAAGCGGACACCCCAAGTGTCCCGCCCCGAGATGACGCGCGTCCGCTTGTCCGGGGTTGAGCACTCAGGGCACTTCTGCCCTACTGCAGCTTCGTGCATGCAGTCAGGACAGATGGGTCGCCCACAGTCGGAACAGGCGATCCGTGTAGTGCGATCGGGATGCCGATAGCAAACAGGAGGAGCGTCGGAGGACATGACTTACGAGGCTATCGGTAGCCAGCAGCTAGCTGCTGGCTATGGACCGTGCGAGTTCTGGCTAAGCGCAGACAGTTCGCTTCGGCTCGGTGAGGAGGGGAAGCGCTACGAGGATCAAGGGGATACCGATCACCGCACCGACCACGGAGGCCGAAAAGAAGACGCCGACCGTGAACACTGCCAGCCCGATAGCGATGCCAACCAAGTCGAAACGCTCTCGACACCGCCGGGCCGCTTGTCTGATGCTGCTTGTTATCTTCAACCTCCTTACGCACCCTGCAACGACCAGCGCAGCTTCGACCGCCCCCATATGTCGGGTGGGCGACGATCCTCTCCCCCCGAGGCAGAGTTCACAGCTGTAACTTGAGCGCATGATCGCTCTTCTCACCATGTTCAAGAACTTCGGCCATTCGCAACGGAATGGCGGACGCCAAGTTCCGGGCGCTGGCCTATCTGGCCACCGTCGCCCTGGCCTCAGGAACGATCTTCTACTGGCGGTTCGAGGATTGGAGTCTGGTCGACTCCCTGTACTTCTCCGTGATCACACTGACGACGGTGGGTAACGGCGACCTTGCCCCCACGACGACCGGCACCAAGGTCTTCACCATCTTCTACGTGCTCACCGGTCTCGGCATCCTGCTGGCATTGCTATCCCAGGTCGCCAGCCATGCCGCCGACGTCAGGGTGGAGCGGAAGCAGGAGAAGGGCGGCTGAGGCTGCCCACTTTGGGCTCTGAGCCGACGCCGAGGCGGCGGCTTACGAATCCCAGAACCTCGCCAGGGCCTTGTGGACCTTGCGGGATTTCCAGTAGCGGCCGTGGGCGCGGGGAGGCCAGTCGCTGACGTCCGGGTAGAGGTCGCGGATGCGGTCGCCTGCTCCGTATATGCCGGACACCGGGAAGGACACCACATCGTGGCGGTCCCACACGTTGAGCCACACCGGTCGGGCCCCCGAGTGGGCGATGTCGTCGAGACCGATATCGGCAGGATCGAGCCATGGCGGAGGCTCGTGAGCCAGGCGTTGCACGAAACCAGGCGCCCGCACCAGCAGCGGGCCAAGCGGAGAGCCCATCGTCACCAGGCGACGCAGCCTCCAGTTGACCTGAGCGCTGTCCCACTGCGTCGGGTTGGCGCACACCTCGGACCGCTCGATCTGACGCTTGCCGCTGAAGAGATAGAAGAGGAAGTCGTGGGCGAGCAATGAACCTAGGCTGTGCGAGATCACGGTGAGGTCGATCGCCTCGTCCGCCGGAACCCTGTCAAGGATCTGCGACCACGCGTCATGACGGGCTGCCACTTCTCCCTCGGCAGACGTGTAATACACGATGTCCGACCACCCATATTGGATCAGCTGTCGCAGCGGACTCACAAGAAAGCCTGTCAACCGGTCGCCGGCGGGTGTCTGCGCCAAGGCCAGGCTCAGACGCTCCTGGGCCAGGGCCAGATCTCCGGTTCGAGTCGCCTCAGGTGTCGGCCATCCCCACTCGACGGTGACGCTGTCGGTGAGCGCTGGCAACCGCACACCAGCCTTGCGAAGACCCTTGTGGATGGCGCGGTAGTCGGCGACGTGGGCACCAGTGGTGCGACCAACCACACCATGCATGTAGACAACGACGTCGGCCATGGGCCAGTTCTAGCGGCGCCCAGCCGCGGTGCGGAAATCAGCCCAGCCTGAAGGGCGTAGTTGGTCCCGGGTCCTTGACCCTCGACATCACTGCGATTGCTCCCGAGGACGCCGCGACAACGAATATTTCTCACGCTCAGACTTTGCGGTGACCGATTGGGTCCTTGTACCTCTATGGCAATCTCCCGGCCCATATAGACTTGCGGCCCATGCCTCGAATACGTGCAGAGAACATCGCGGCCCACAAAGCGATGACGCGCCGCCAGATCCTGGATTCGGCGCGAGAGAACTTCTTGCAGTTCGGCTATCCGGCCGTGTCCTTAGGCGATATCGCGATGGACGCCGGGATCGGACGCACCACCTTGTATGAGTACTTCGAGGACAAGGAGGCCGTGCTCATCGAGCTCGTTAACGACGAGCTGCCGACCATCGTCGAGCACATCGTCGACGGGATCCCGGACGGTTTGTCGGCTCGGGAGAGCCTTGGTGAGTTGGTGCTTCGCCACCTCGAATTCATCTCAGACGAGTCCAACCTCGGCACCATGATCATGCGGGACTCCAACAAGTTGAGCCAGGAAGCCCAGGGCGAGATCCGCATGGCACACGGTCGGCTGGAACAAGCCATCGGCGATGCCTACGAAGCAGGAGCCGCCACAGGCGAGTTCCGCGCCATGGACCCGGCACAGGCAGCCGAGCTGATCAACGCAGTGACGATGCACGCGGCCCGCGGTCTTCTGAGAAGCCCCGACCCTAAGGGCGAGGTGCACAAGACCACCGACTTGGTCCTCGACTTCCTGTTCGACGGCTTAGGGAGCCATTGAACGAAGCAAGGTTTCCGCACGAACCCGTTGCTACCCTTCCGCCAGCCTCATGATCGAACCAACCTCCACAAGACAAGCCACCAAGACGCCCGTCGGCGAAGTCGTCACGCTCTCTCAGTCCCCGGCTATCCTGACTGAGGTTCTTCACTTCAAGACCGCCGGCCGCAATGAGTTCTGGGACATCACAGACTTCGTACGCGCTGTCGTCGGCAAGGCAGGCACCACCCACGGCCAGGTCACTGTGTACACGCCTCACACCACGACCTCGATCGTGATCAACGAGTCGGAGACGGGATTCCTCAACGACTTCCGCAGGACCCTCGAGGCCCTGGTGCCGGAAGATGTCTACTACGAGCACGACGACCACGAGTTGCGAACGGAGAATCTCCAGGAAGACGAGTTCCTGAACGGTCACGCTCATGTGAGGCAACTGCTCACCGGCGCCACTTCGGTGACGATTCCGGTCGTTGACGGCGAAATCGTCCTCGGTCGCTGGCAGCGCCTGTTCTTCCTCGAGCTCGATCAGGCCCGAGATCGCCGTGTCATGGCGCACGCCCAGGGCGTCTAGCCTGTTCGTAGCTCTGGGATACTGGGTGTTCACATTTGCGTTCTCACGCGCCAGCCTCAGGCTGAAAAGGAAACTCGGCCTTGGCGAACGCTGACCGGAGGTAAGAGATGACTGACAAGAAACCAATGATCGTCAGCGATGGCGTCAAGAAGTGGTTCGGCGACTTCCAAGCCCTCAAAGGTGTCACCACCACCGTTGGCGAGCAGGAAGTTGTCGTCATCATCGGGCCCTCGGGTTCCGGCAAGTCGACGTTCATCCGGTGCATCAACCGTCTCGAGGTTCATCAGGAGGGCACGATCATCGTCGACGGTGTCGAGCTGACGAACGACCTGCGCAACATCGAGAAGGTCCGCTCCGAGGTCGGCATGGTGTTCCAGCAGTTCAACCTGTTCCCCCACCTCACCGTGAAGGACAACATCACGCTGGCTCCGCTGTGGGTGCGCAAGAAGCCAAAGGACGAGGCCGAGACCGCGGCGATGGCCCTCCTGGAGCGCGTCGGTATCCCCGAGCAGGCGGACAAGTTCCCCGGCCAGCTCTCCGGCGGCCAGCAGCAGCGCGTTGCCATCGCTCGAGCGCTGGCGATGGAGCCCAAAGTGATGCTGTTCGACGAGCCCACATCGGCGCTGGACCCCGAGATGATCATAGAGGTGCTCGACGTCATGAAGGGACTGGCGCTTTCGGGTATGACGATGATCGTGGTCACGCACGAGATGGGTTTCGCCAGGGAGGTTGCCGACAGGGTTCTCTTCTTCGATTACGGCACAATTGTGGAAGATGGGACGCCGGAGCACTTCTTCACCAACCCGCAGCACGACCGCACGAAGCTCTTCCTCAGCCAGATCCTCTAGGAACAGCAGAGTGCGCCGTCGCCTCATCGGCATGCAACTGGTCTTGGTCGTCGTGGCGGCAGCGTGCGGCAACCAGGAGCCAGCCCTGACCGACGGCACCCCCGAAGCATCGGCGGCCACCGCCACCACTACCGCTCCCACCGCGTCCACAGCAGCGCCGGTAATTGACCCCGGCCTCGCGGCCGCACCGTGGTCGGTGCCGCCCCTGCCCTCGGAGGCGGTTCCCTCGATACTCAAGACAGCGTGGGACTCGGCAGGCAACAAGAGATTCTGCGCCGCGTTGTACCCGGCGAACGCCAACGATCTGGCAGCGGACGCGATAGTGCGGACCGCCGACTTCGGGAGCGACGCCTGGGCCCTGGCGTGGGATCGACCAGAGGGACCGGGTCGCGGCGACGACGGCGAATACTGCGAGGAGTGCGGCCGCAGCGCCTTTGGCGTTGCCGGCACCGGCCTGTCGCCTGACGAATCAACCGCGGTGTGGCCCGACCACATCGAATGGAGCGACGGCAGCATCGCCGGCTACGGGCTAGAGGGCCTCGCCGATCCCGCCTCCGGGGCGCCCCATCTGGCCTATCTGGATGTCCCCGGGCAGGGTTGCTTGTACAACGTCTGGTCGTTCCTGGGAGAGGACCATCTGACACGTCTCCTCGACGAGCTGCGCTACGTCGAGGGAATGCTGGCCAAGGTCATCGATGAGCAGCCGCAGCCGGCGATCGAGGCACTGGCGCCGGTTCCGTGGCAGCGGGCGCCGGTCGGCGACGCCGCCGTCCCACAACCGCTTCTCGACGAGTGGAACGAGGAGGTAACACGGCACCAGACCTGCCCACTGCTCACTCCGGTTGCCCTCGGCAACGGCACCGAGGGCGCCAGCGCCCGCCGAGCGACCAACGCCGGCGAGATGCTGGCGGCTTGGGATCTACCGAGCGGTCCCGGCCGTTACGGCACAGGTGACTACTGCGCCAACTGTGGCCGCGGAGCCTTCGGCATCGGCACCATCTCGAGAGACGCCGAAGCGAACTACGAGCGCTTCGCGGTGACCCACACCTGGGCCGATGGAAGTGAGCTGCGGGTCGTCAGCGAGGCCACCGAGTTCTTCAACGTCGCACCCGATCGCACTGAGTTCACAGATCCCAACTCGGGCGCTCCGGTTGATGCGCCGTACAACGCCTACCTGGTCATCCCCGGCCTGAGCTGCGGCTATCGCCTGTGGTCGTTCCTCGGTCAAGACCATCTTGTCGATCTCACCCAGGGTCTGCGACCAGTCTTCGAGCATGGAGCCACACTTTTCACCGAAGGCGCCTGTCCTGTCGAAGAGTCGCTCACAGACGACTTCGACGGCGACGGTGTCGATGACATGATCACGGTGCAAGCTGACGGAGACGGTGTGGCGTTGATCATCTGTTACCAGGAAGGACCACCGCTGGAGACGACGATCGCCGGCACCGGCGAGCTCTTGGCGGTCGCCGACCTCGACTTCGACGGGGATGGCGAGATCCTCAACGGCACCACCAGCGTCACCGCAGCAATCTTCGAGGTGCTCACCGAGGGCGAAGGCGGACTTCCCGGCCTGGTGTCTCTGGCGGAAGACGGCGAGCCCTTCCTGCTGACCGATGGTGCCATCGGCGGCGACGGGTTCCGATGGGGCTGTCGCGATGATGGCAGCGTCGTCCAGCTAGAGGGAATCCTCGACGGCGGACAGCTGCGATGGTTCCGTACCGCCTACCGGGTGGAGGGCCTGGTGGCCTTCAACGTTGGTGAGGGCAACGGCACCACTCCGGTCGAGTCCACCGACCTCGTCGACGCTCTCTTCGAGCCCGCGGTCACGGAGCTGGTGGGCAGGAGTAGGTGCGAGGGATGAAAGAGCTTTGGGCTCTGGGCTTCGACCGAACAGAGCTGCGTCAGTGAGAAGGACTTTCGTGTGCGGGTCAGAGTGAAGCGCCTCTACGAGCCTGCCGAGGAGTCCGATGGCACGAGGATCCTCGTCGATGGTTTGTGGCCGCGCGGCGTGCGGAAGGCGGCGTGGCCGCACGGGTCATGGCGTCCAGATCTGGCACCGTCGCGGGAGCTGCGGGAGTGGTATCGCCACGATCCCCAGCGATTCGACGACTTCGAGCACCGCTACCTCGCCGAGCTGGAAGGCAACGAAGGCATAGACGAGGTGCTCGCCATCGACGGGCAGGTCACCTTGATCACGACCACTCGCGACGTCGAGAAGTCCCACGCCGCGGTGCTGAGGAACTACCTCGAGAGCCGGAGATAATGAAGTCTGCCCGCCCGCTGGCTCAAAGCCCAAAGCGGCCGGAGGCCAACGGCCTGCGGCCTACGCCTCCACTCCGAACGCCCGCACGCGATGCCAGCCCTCGGCGCCGTTGGGGCGGGCGCCGACCGGTGCCTTGGGCTGCAATTCCCCGTCGCCGTCGGTGGCGCGGCTCCTGACGACCTGGAGGCCCTCGGTGACCGTCCACGGAATGTGGAACTGCCGCCAAGTGGTGTTGGCGACCTCGGCACTGAGTTCCGCGGCCTGCCATGGCCCATCGTCGACCTGAACCTCGACCATCGAGATACCGCGCAGCGGCGCCCAGGCCACCCCGGCGATCACGCCCTCGCCCGTGTTGAGGCGCTGCTCTCCTCGCGGAGTGTCGATACGGGACTGGGTCTTGATCTGCGCCTGCTCGTCCCAACCACGCTGATTCCAGAAGTGGTCGAACGCCTCGAATGTCGTGATCTCGATCTCGGAGAGCCACTTCGTCGCGGACACGTAGCCATAGAGGCCCGGCACCAGCAGCCGCGCCGGAAAGCCGTGCTCGAGCGGAAGCCGCACGCCGTTCATCCCGATGGCGATCATCGCATCGCGACCATCTGTCGCCGCGGCGACGGGAAAGCCGCAGGTGTACCCATCGACCGACCTACCAACGACCTGGTCGGCACCGGAGTCCACGCCTGCTTCGGCGAGTAGTTCATCGAGGCGAACTCCTTGCCAGCGAGCATTGCCCACGAGTGCCCCGCCGACGGTGTTGGAAACGCAGGCCAAAGTGATATCCGCTTCGATCTGGGGCCGAGCGATGAGGTTGTCGTAGGTCAGCGTCAACTCTTGATCCACCATCCCCCAGACGCGGAGGCTGAATGTCTCTTCGGTTATCTGAGGAACGGTGAGAGCGGTGTCGACCCTGTAGAAACTGCTGTTGGGCGTCACGAACGGCGACAGGCCTCTCACCCCGAGGTCAGCGCCCGGCGGCAATGGAGGCAGCGGCATATCCAGCGCCGGCAGCGCCGCCATGCGCTGGGCCATAGGAACCGCGAATCGACGAGACAGCAGGCGGCCGCCGACGCCGCCGGCTATGGCCAGGCCAGCCGCCGCCCCCAAACCGATGAGAAGAGTGCGTCGCTCCACTGGTAGTGAGGAACCAAAGCCCTCGGGTACGGCCTCCGCACCAGCGTCGGACGGCATTGAGACGAGGTAGAGAGCGACGAGGGTGGCGATGGCGGCGATGGTGCCAACGATCGAAGGAACGCCACCCCCGAGGCCGCGGCCGTCCTGGGCCGCCGCGGCAACCCCGAGGACACCCAAGAGGACGATGCCGGAGGCGCCGAGGAGCAGGCTGACCCGGAAAGCGACGATGCCGACCGCGACACCGAAGACGGCCAGCATGACGCCGATGCCGATCAGCAAGACAGCCTTGTCACCCGAGACGAACCACTCGATGGCGAAGTCTTTGAGGGCAGGCGGCGCGCTGTCGACGACCCGATCCCCAACGTCGAGCACTGGTGATCTGAATGACCTGTCGACGGCGGCGACGAGCTCGGCGACGCCGATGGCGACGGCTGCGGAAACGAATCCGGCCGCGGCGGCAGCCAGTTTTCTTGCCGGTGACGATCCGAACCTGCGGATGATCATCGACAGATGATGACGCGACGCCGCGGGTATAGGGCACCATGTAAGGACTTTGGGCCCTAGTTGACCGGTCAGTTCCCCTCGTAACCTGCTGGCACCGAGGGAGGTTGACCGTGCCAACGGCACCTGAACAGCCAATAATGCACTGCCGCCGATTGGTGCTCTGGACCCTGGCGTCGGCAATGGTGCTGGTCTCCTGTGGAGGCGACAATTCCGTCGCCCTCGACGGCGACTCCCCCTCGCTGGCCGGCATCGTCCGTCAGCCCTATCCCGATGTCAGCGGAGTAGTGCTCCCCGAAGCCGCAGACGATGGGAAACAGTTCGCCACCAAGGCCGAGAGCGGACACCTCCTCGTGGTGTACTTCGGCTACACCGCATGTCCCGACGTCTGCCCCACCACCATGTCCTTCCTGCGTCGGGCCGTTCGTGACCTCGGCGACGACGCCTCGATGATCGATGTCGCCATGATCACAGTCGACCCGGAACGCGATGTGCCCGACCGCTTGACGGCATACGTCGAGAACTTCTTCGCCGATGGGTACGCCCTGCGCACAGAGGACGCCGCTGCCCTTCAGGCCGCCGCCGACGCGTTCGGGGCCGACTACGAGATAACGGTCGACGAAGGAGGGCTTGTTGAGGTCGCGCACACCGGATTCCTCTATGCCGTGGATCCCGAGGGCCGCATCAGGGTGCAATGGCCCTTCGGAACCACGGCGGAAACGATGAACGAAGATCTAGCTCAATTGATACAAGGAGGGGTATGACGATGCGTCGTCTCGCCATGCTTTTCGCCATGGCAATGGTTGTGGCGTCGTGTAGCTCGAGCTCGGAGCTCGATGTCGAGGACGCCTGGGCCCGCAACTCGGCCGGGATGGCCGATGCCGGAGCCGTATACATGACCATTAACGGCGGTGAAGAGGCGGATCGCCTCACCGGCGTCACGATCGGTTCGAACATCGCCGGCATGGCGCGGGTCCACGAGACCGCCATGGACGACGATGGCCTGATGTCAATGCAGGAGGTTCCGCAGATCGACATACCTGCCAATGGCGAGGTCAACCTCGAGCCCGGCGGCTTCCATGTCATGATCATGCCGCTCGCCGACCGGCTGACGGCAGGCGACGAGTTCACCATCACACTCAACTTCGAGCAGGCGGGACCCGTTGAGGTCACGGTCGAGGTCCGTGAGGAGTGATGAGTAGCCGTATTCTCGTCGCGCTGGCATTGGTCTTGGCCGCTTGCTCCACGGCGTCGTCGGGAGCGCTCGTCGTCGACGACACGAGTCAAGGCCCGGCAGACTACGAATACTTCATTCCCGCGGGCACCGCCGACCGACTGGCAGCCGGTGAGGAGATCGAGATCCTGCCCGCCGAGCTCGACGTGCACGTCGGTGAGCTCATCCGTATCGTGAACGAAGACGATCGCGGCCACTTCGTCGGGATCTTCTATGTGGGCGCCGGAGAGACTGTCACGCAACGCTTCTCGGCGCCGGGTGACTTCACCGGCCTGTGCACCATCCATCCCAGCGGCGAGATAGCTCTACGGGTGGACGCATGAGCGCTCGGCAGGGTCTTTGGCCCCTAGTTGACCGGTCATCTCGACTCGTAGGCTCCCGGCAACCGAGGGAGGCAGGCCGATGGTGATCACCACCGGGCGGACCACTGGGGAGGCAGAAACCATCATCGATGATTCTCCCGTCGCGCAGCCACCCTCCCGCCAGCGCTCTCCGATGGTCGCGGTGGCGATCGTCGTCGTGCTCAGCGCCATCGGCTTCTTCATGCTCGGCGGCGATTCTGAGCCACAGGCCGTAGAGCTGTCGACGGTCGGCGACTTCCTGCAACCTGGCGCCTCAGCAACCGCGGGGTTGGACCGCCTCCGCTACGAGGGACCAAACGGAACCACATCACTAGCCAATGGCGGCGTGGTCGCTCTCACCGACGATCTCAACATGCAGGTATCGCTGAGCCCCTACCCGCCGACCACGTTCGACATCGATATCGACCTCTTCCTGACGAACGCTGCGGGCCAGCCGATAGTCGACGCCAGCATCAGCGCCGACTGGGACATGATCCTGATGTGGCACGGGCCATTCGAGACCGACTTCCAGAGCCTTGGCGATGGCCATTACGCCGCCAGCTTCGATCTCTTCATGGTCGGACCGTGGGAGGTGGCGACACAAGTCACCTCCCCCGTTCTCGATCAGCCGGTAGCCCTTCCCTTGACCATCTACGTTTGGCCGGAGTGAAACTATGACAGACACCGGTAACGACACCACAAGAGGCCTGGGCACGGCAACCCTCGAGCGGCCACTCTCCACGGAGCCGGCGCCATCGCCGCCGAAGCGACCCCGCAATTCGACGCGACAGGTCATCATCTTCGCCGTCGCTCTGGCCCTCGTCGCCGGCGCGTCGCTCATTCTGTTGATGACCATCACCGGAGGCGACCAGGTAGACGCCGGTGATGCCGATACGACCGTCCTGTCACAACGCGACGTCACCGACGCCTTGCTGCGGACCGGCCAAGGACCCGACTCCATTGACCTCGAGGTCCTCTACACGCCGCAGTGGTATTTCAGCTGGTCGTCACGCCCCGAACCCGCGACCGACGGCTCGCCGACGCTGGCGTTCTTGGTCTTCGAGACGATCCATGCCGGCGACCTCCCCAGCACCCTGCCGAGTATCTCCGTCGTTACGCCCTCCGGGGCCTACGAACCAAGCGCCGTCATGCCGGTAACCGAAGCGCCGCACCATCGCGTTTCCCAGCTCCTGTTCCCCGCCGAAACCGCCGACGGTGACGTCGTCATCGGTGAGGAGGAGACCATGACGGTGTCCGCCCGCTGGGCAGACACCACCGAGGCCACAATGCAATGGGAGCAGCCACTGCCGTTCGGCCTCTCCGCCCTCAACACCGCAGGAACCACGACCACCTTCACGCGGCCCGCGCTGTCGCTCGCCTCGATCGCCGCCATCTTCAGCGGCATGCTGGCCGCCCTGGCACCATGCCTCTTGCTGCTCGCGGCCTACTACACGGCCGTGCTCTCGGGGACGGCGGCGGCAACGGTCGAAGGAGGTGCTCCCGTCGACCGCCGTGTCGCCGAGCGGCGCCTGCTCACCACAGGGCTGTTCTTCGTCGGCGGGTTCACCGCCGTCTACACGGCGGGAGGAGTGATCGCCGGCTACATCGGCGAGTCGATCGGCAGGTTCGACGACATCGGCGGTTATGCCCGGCCGGTGTCCATCGTCGCCGGCATCGTCGTCATCCTGCTTGGCATCCGAACCGCCAGCCAGGCCAAGGTTCCGGTCGTCTGCAAGATCCCCGGGTTCAACCGGCCAACCCAGACGGGCTGGCTGGGATCCGCTGTGATGGGCTCATCCTTCGCCGTCGGCTGTCTGTCCTGCTTCTCGGCAACGGTTCTCACCGCCTTGCTGCTGTACGCGGGAGCCACCGGATCGCCGCTGGCGGGTGGCCTTGTCATGCTGATGTTCTCCGCGGGAGTCGGCGTGATGTTTCTGCTTGCCGCCGTCCTTGTGGCCAAGGCGGTACCGGTTGCCACATGGCTGGCCAAGGCGCAGCCCGTCATCGGGGTGGTCAGCGCCACGGTCATGATCTTCCTCGGGATCCTGATGGTGACCTACAAGTTCCACATCGTTACCGGCTTCCTATTCGAAATGTGGAGCTGACATGACCAAGACAGACGAGCTCCCCGTTGAGGCACCCTCAGACAACGACTCCCGCGCTCGGCTGGTGCGCGGCGCCGCCAGGCTGGTCCATGCCGAGAGCTATCACTCGGTTGGGGTCAAGGCGATCTGCGACGAGGCGGGGGTACAGCGCGGTAGCTTCTATCACTTCTTCGAGTCCAAGCAGGCGCTGATGCTCGAGTCCCTCGAGCTGATGTGGCAACACTTCGTGGATGAGGGCCTGGCGCCCTGTCGCGACGAGACCCTTCCCCCCAGGGAGCGAATCGAAGGCATGATCCACCACGCCGCCTCGAAGCAACACCGCTACAAGGCCCGAACCGGACGAGTACTCGGTTGCGCCTTCGGCAATTTGGCGGCAGAGGCGGCCACCCTCGACGACGGTCTCCGGCTCCGCCTCCAGCAGATATTCGACGACTGGGCGGAGATCGTTGCCGGGCCCCTGGCGGAGGCGCAGCGACGCGACGAGATCGACGCCTGCCTGGTCCCCTACAAGGCGGCATGCGAGATCGTCGCCAGCCTGCAGGGCCTAATGGTGTTGGCGAAGGTTCGCAACGATCCAGACACAATCACCGCCTGCGGCGGCGTGATAACGGACAACCTATGGGGGTGCGCCAACCATGTCGAATGACGAAACGACACCAGCTACCGAGGAAGTCACCCCGGCCCCGGCTCAAGAGGAGCCGACGAGGCGCGGTGGCGCGTTGATCGCCGCGGCCGTCGCAGTGATCGCCATTCCCTCGCTGCTCGGCTACTTCCTGCTGCGCGGCGACGATTCTCCGAGCAATCCGGTGATAGGCGGCACGGCTGTGGCCAGCGACGCCGGTGGCGGCATGGGCGGGGCAACGGCTCCCGGTGGCGAATCCGTCGCGCTTCCTTCCGGAGTGCTGGCCTTCTCAGAGATACAGGCGAGCGACATCGTTATCGAGACAGACGCCTCGGGCACGGCAGCCGTGCTCAATGTCGTTACATCCCAAGACGTTGCCTGTGCCGTCGTCTACGGGCCGACCACGGCCCTTGGCTCTGTTGCCACCGACACCGATATGG
>JAZFSG010000013.1:0-15368 GCA_036446035.1 Acidimicrobiia bacterium
CGATCAGCTCTGATGCGTGGTCGTTTCGGGTTCGGCCGTGCTCGAGGGGCTTGCGATACCCAGAGTCGTCACCGCGGATGGCGAGGACGTTGTCGATGCCCAGGTAGTGCAACTCGATGAGGAAGTCCTCCGTCTCCTCGCGAGCGAACCCCTCGCACAAGACGTGCGGTACGGCATCGATTTGATACTTGTTCTGGAGGAGCGCACAGATCCCAAGCGTCCCGGGGCGCTTGCGCTTAACACGCTTCTGATATCCGGTTGGTGTTTCCTCGTAGATGACCTCGGCAGCGTGACTGGTGATGTCGATATATGGCGGCTCGAACTGCGCCAGGTCCTCGATGAGGGCCAACAGCGTTTCCAGATCCCCACCGCGGCTTGGCGGAATGATCTCGTAGCTGATCAACGGCCCGCTGGCCCGTTCGAGATGTTCGATGACCTTCACGGCCACAAGGCTAACCGCTAGCCAAGTCTCCGGTCGCTCCGTTGGTAGCGAACGAACGGTCGCAGCTCGACCCTTGGCATTGGATCAGCGAGCGGCGGCAGCTCCTTGCCGGCGGCTCCGAGCAGACGGCCAAGTCGATCGCCCCAGCCATGCACTCGCCTGGCTTCGAGACCATCGGGCCGCGGTGAGTCGAGGGCGCTGGCAACGGCGTCTGGCAATGAGTCCGCCACGTGGACTCCCGCGATCCCTTCGAGCGCCCGCAGCGGCGGACCGGCCACCGGGTTGCCCATCGCCAGGGATTCGAAAGCTTTGAGGGGACTGACCGCGTGGGTGGTCGGGGTGACGGTGAACGGGATCAATCCAACGTCGTAGCGCCCGACATAAGCCGGAAGCTGGAACTGCGGCTTGGCGCCCAGGAAGCGAACGTTGGAGGGCAGCGGCGGCCGCTCATCGGCATCGCCGATGATGACGACAACGCCCTGCGGGTAGGCCTCGGCAACCGCAACAACAGCATCCCAATCGAACCAGTCGCCATAGAGCGAGCCGTGATACCCCAACAGCGGCCGGGCTTCCGGAAGATCTGGAGGCAGCTCTCCGACATCGCCCGTGAACAGGCGATCGTTGACACCGTTCGGCACCAAGGTCACCGAACGGCCCCCGGAGCCAAGCTGCTCGACGAGCGTTTCGGCCGAGGCGACCAGCGCAGAGCTGGCATCGATGATCGCTCGCTCCACCTCAGGCTCGTACCAGTCGAGCCCGAGGGCGGCGTCCGACCAGTCGTCGATCCGGTCGTATATGACCTCGAAAGTGGCGCCACGAAGTGCGACAAGATCGCGGACGTAGTCGCGCACTGGGATCTCGCAAACAGCGATGCGGTCCGATGAGCGAGCTCGGGCCGAGTATGAGGAGGCATCGAAATCGTCATAGGCGTACTGCTCGAGGCGCGGATGGATGTGGCGAAGGCCGAGGCCGCTCGAACCCGACGACGCGAACCTGGTCACATAGGCAACGCGATAGCCCCGCGCCAGCAGTTCCATGGTCAGCTGGGCCCCGCGACTGCCGCCTCCAACATCGCGCAACGGGACGGCGCCGAGGACCACGGCCGCCGGTTCGTCGAATGGATCCAGACGGTGTCTTGCCCGGGGCCGACGACCAGTCGGAACGACAGTCAACCGATGGCCTGCCTGGTCGATGCGGCTGAAGAGGTCGGGGACGGCGTCCGCCGATGAGCCCCCAACATCGTCGAGTACGTGTGCGGTGACCGCCATGGCGATGGGTTCTATGCGGGCGGCCGACCCACGACGAAGCCAAGAGGGAGGTGAGGCGTTGGCCGCGACGACGACATCCGCCCCGGCTCCGACGAGGGCGGCCAGTCCTTTGGGGTCACCCGGCGGGATGAAGACGGTGTCGGTCGTTGGCCCTGCGGGGGGAAGGACTCCCACCCGGTAGGTGTTCGGCGTTGTGGCCCGCCACCGCCACGCTCGCAGCTTGCCGCCAACGATGACATCAACGTTCGATGTGACCTGGCTGCCCAACCGACGTTGCTTGACCCGATCGCGGACCCGCCGCGGGATCAAAGGCTTCAGGACCTTGCGAACGGAGGTCGGGATAATCGCCACGGCGCGAGGCTATCGAGAGCGTTCGGCGCCAGCCGGGCTTCCCCTCGACTAGCGGGCGAGCACCTTGTCCATAACCTCGGCTTTGACCGCCGCCACTTGGGTCGGCGAGTGCTGCGCTGCGACGTACGCCACACCTCCCGCACTGAGGCGGAAGCGTGCTGCCGGGTCGTTGGCGAGCCCGACGACGGCGTCGGCGAAAGCCTCTGGTTCGTCCGCCACAACGATGTCGAGTCCGTTCGTCACCGCAAGGCCCTCACAGCCTTTTGAGGTCGAAACAACCGGAAGGCCGGCAGCCAACGCCTCAACGATCTTCACGCGAACCCCGCTGCCGGTGAGCAGCGGTGCGAGGAGGACGTCTGCTCGATCCCGCCAGCCAGCGACGTCGTCCTGATAGCCGTGGAACGTGATCCGGCCATCGGCAGAGCCGAGATCACTGGGCGGGTTGCTGCCGACGATGTGCAGCTCGGCCTGGGGCAACCTGTCACCGACGAGGGGCCACACCTCCTCGATGAGCCACCGAACGCCAACGGAGTTAGGGGGCCAGTCGAACCCCCCGAGCCACAGCATCCTGAATGGGTCGGCGTGGAACGCCCTGTCGTGCGCCCTCGCGGCGATCGGCAAGGGAACCACCGTCTTGGGGCAGGACTCGTCGGCCCTCGTGGCATCGTTGGGAGAGATGAAGATCTTGGCCTCGAAGCCGAGCCGGTTCTTGAGTTCGATGGCCTCTCCGTTGCGCCTGCTGAACCAGCCGAAGGCAAGCCAAACGGCCATCGCCGCACGGCTCCAGCGATCCGTCCGGAAGAATGGGTAGATATCGGTCTCGATGTTGTGATTGACCAAGATCGCCGGCGCATCAGGCACGAGCGACTTGACGAACGCCATCTGCAGGTGGTCGACCTCGATCAGGTCGATGCTTTCTTGCTCGATCAAGCGCTTGGCGGTGGCCACGGCCTCTGCTGAGTAATAGGAGACGTCCATCAGCGGCAGCTTGTGCCTGAGGTGGAACCACAGATGACGCAACACCCTTCGCCGCGACAGCTCAGCAGGTATCAGCGGCCGGTCGACGAAGGTGACAGAGCGAAACACCGACCGGTACTGATCCATCAGAGAGGAACCGCCGGCATCGAGCTGCGCCCGTTCGTCCTTGTTGCACATCACCAACAGGTGGTAGTCGAACCTGTCTGCCAACTGCGAGGCCAGCTCCCAGGTGTAGATGCGGCCGCCGGAATCGGCTGGGAGCAGCGGCGATGGCGTCACCAGCAAGACGGCTGGCTTCGAGCTAGACACGACGCCGGCCGAGCTCGTCGAGGCGATCCAGGATCGGCTGCAACCGCCGCGTCCAAGCCGCGCTCTCAGCTTCGGCATCCGCCGCCGAGCGCCACGCAGTGTCGTTGGCATCGGCGCTGCGGATCGCCGCGGCGAACGCGGCGGCGTCGCCGGCCACCACCGTCGAAGGAGAATCGATCGCGGCCGGCAGCGGAGTCGACACGACGGGAACACCGGCCGCGAGGTACTCGAAGAGTTTGAGCGGGCTCACTCCCTCGGTCATCTCGGTGATCTGGAAAGGAACTAGCCCAACATCGAACGCCTGGACGAAGGCAGGGACATCATCTGCACTCTGTTGTCCGATGAGAGTGGTATTGCCGAGGGCAGTGAAGGCCGCGGCCCCCTCCTCGGCCCCTGCGAGTACCGGGCCGACCAGGACGAAGTTCCAGTCGGGCAGCGTCCGCGCCACCTCGCTGAGAAGGGCGAAGTCGAACCACTCGGCGACGGCGCCGTGATAGCCGGCGATCGGGCCCTCCGGCAGCTCCGGAGGGCGAACCGTCGTTGACCGAAAGCGATCGAGATCGACGCCGTTCTCCGCCAGGATCAAGTCGCTGCGCTCTGAGCGGTGGCGATCGTGGAGCACTCGCGCCGACGCCGCGACGACATCGGCGCTCTGCACCAGCGCCGGATGGTGTGCCCCAACCCGGCGCGATGCAGGCAGGTCGACCTCGTCGGGATCGAAGATCGTGAGATCATCGAAGATGTCGTAGAAGACGGCGGCGTCCTGGTAGTGCTCGAACAGCTCACGTAGCGGTGGGAAGTGAACCATGAGCAGCACGCCCCGCCGCGGCGTCTCGCGAATCGACGGAACGATATTGACGCCATCTGCCTTTCTGGAGCGGAGCTCGAGCGGGTCGACGAAATACACGTCGTGTCCCGCCCTGGCGAAGGCGGCGGCAATTGCTTGCGGCCGCTGCCGCATGACGTCCCATCGACACCAGTCCGGAAGATGGACCACAGCTCGGAGCTCCCCAGAGCCAGGCCCTTCGAGTTCCGGTCGTCCGACGGAGCGGGCGCGCAGACGGTGCAGCAGCGGCACCCGCCGCAGCACCGCCCTCACGTTCTTGGGCAGCCGCGCAGCCAGGCGGGAGAGGAGGTTCAACATCAATCGTCGTGGAGCGCGCCGCCCGGCGCCTCGGGGTGGATCGTCCGCTCGAGGTGACTGTGTCTCCCCGGCACCGGGGTATGGGCCGGATCGTCGATGAAGAAGCGCCCGTCCTCGAGGCGCATGAATCGAGTCCCATACGCAGCGGACAGCGTCTCCGTCGTCAGAGCCTCGGCCGGCGGGCCTTCGGCCACGACCTTCCCCGCCAGCAGGATCACGTGGTCGGTCGCCGAGGCAACCGACAGGTCGTGGGTGCTCATGACAACGCTGCATCCCGTCCCACGTTCATCGACTATGGCCTTTTCGATCGCCTGGTGGGAAACAACGTCGACACCCGTAAAGGGTTCGTCGAGCAGCAACACATCGTGATCCTGGGCGAGCCCCTGGGCAACGAACACCCGCTGCCGCTCGCCTCCCGAAAGCTCACCGAGGTGACGCTCGGCGATGTCGGCGAGGCCGAGCCGGTCCATCGCAACATCGACCGCGTTGCGGTCAACGTCGGTCAGTCTGCCGAAGGCCCCCGAGGTCGTGAAGCGGCCCATGGTCACCACCTCGCGCACTGTCACCGGCATCGACTCGTTGACCTTGGTGGTCTGCAGAACGTAGGCGACGCGACTTCGCACGCGATCGGCGGTAGCGCCGCCGATGGTGACCAATCCGGACCCGGCGAGGCCGGCAATGGCATTGAGGAGGGACGACTTGCCGGAGCCGTTGGGTCCGATGAGAGCTGTGACCGCGTTGGAGGGGATCGAGAAGCTCGAGCTGGCGAGAGCCACCACCGAGCCGTACCGAACCTCTACGTCGCTACCTTCGATCAGCACCGCCGACACCTCCCCTCTATCTCGAGAGTGTGGCCCTCTGGCATGAGCCCGGCGTTGTCTGCCACTGCTGCCACGAGCTTGGACAAGCCCTCTTCGGTGCCCTCATCGAGTTCGATGTCGTCGACCGCTCCGCAGTTCGTGCAAACGAGGTGATGATGATGTCCTCGGATCCACTCCGCCAGTTCGTAGCGGGTGACACCTCGCAACCCATGGTGAGGCACCACAACGCCACAGTCCTCGAGAAGGGTGAGGGTTCGATACAGCGAGGAAACGGGAACGCCGCCGGCAAGGATCTGCTGCAGCTCGGCGGCCGAGCGGGGCCCGTCGGCACCCTGCAAGGCTCGAAGGACGAGACGGCGACCACCCGTGAAGCGAACGCCGTTCGCAGCCAGCCGGTCCTGAACCGATCGTTCCACAGGTCGCAGGGCTTGGGTCGAACTCATATACTTAGAATAAGAATGATTCTCAAAATACCCAAAAGGTTGGGAATCGGCCCAGCGCTGGTGCTGGCGCTCATCGTCGGCGCCTGCAGCGGCACGACGACTCCCCTGCCGCGACCCCTGGTGGTGGTCTCAACCACTGTCTGGGGCGACCTTGCGTCGAGTCTTGTCGGGGATAAGGGATCGGTCGAGGTCCTGATGCCCATCGGCGCCGACCCTCACGACTTCCGTCCTTCGGCCAAGCAGGTGGCGCTGCTCGATGACGCCGACCTCGTCATCGTCAACGGTCTCGGTCTCGAGGAAGGGCTAGGCGATGTGATCGACTCCCTCTCCCCCGCCAGGGTGATGACGCTGGGACCGCTCCTGACCCCCATCGAAGTTGCGGATACGTTCGATCCTCATGTCTGGCTCGACCCGCAGCGAGCGATGCGTGCCGTCGACCTCGTCGCAGGGCGTCTCGGGGAGCTCGACTGGGACCTCACTGAACACGACTGGCAACAACGAGCAGCTGACTACAAGTCGAAGCTGAGAGTCGCCATGCTCCAAGTTGAGGAGCTGCTGGGACAGGTCGCGCCCCAGCGGCGCCACCTCGTTACCCAGCATGATTCCCTCAGGTACCTCGCTGCGGCATACGGATACGAGATCGTCGGAACGCTCGTCGAGGGTGGGTCGACCCTTGCGCAGCCGAGCTCGCAGCACCTGGCTGACATCATCGCGTTGATCGAGGAGCGATCGGTCCCAGCCATCTTCGTCGACGCCGGCGAACCGACCTCGCTTGCGGACAGCGCTGCCGAAGAGGTCGGCGGCGTCGCGGTGGTGGAGCTCTACACCGGCACCCTCGGGGGCCCAGGGTCGGGAGCCGAGACCTACGTTGACATGATGATCGTGAATGGCACCCGCATCGCAGAGGCGCTGGGAACTGGATGATGGACTGGCTCCTCGATCCCTTCGCTCAAACTTTCGCACAGCGAGCCCTGCTCGGTGGGATCCTCGCTGTCATCGCCACCTCGCTGGTCGGGACTTGGGTCATCATCCGCGGCATGGCGTTCATGGGCGATGCGCTCGTCCATGGCGTCGTCCCAGGCATCGCGATAGCGGTCGTCGTTGGCTTCGATGCGACAATCGGTGCCGCCCTCGCCGCGGTCGTCATGGTGGTCGGCATCAACCTCGTTCATCGCCAGACCGCCTTCTCCGAGGACACCAGCATCGGGCTGCTTTTCGTTGGGATGCTGGCGCTCGGTGTCATCATCATCTCCAGATCCGCCTCCTACACCGGCAGCCTGACTTCGATCCTCTTCGGCGATGCCCTGGGGGTCACCGAGGGCGACATCGTGCTGTTGGCGGTGGTGGCCGGCGTCGCCGTCGTGACCTCGATCGTCTTCTACCGGCCGTTCCTGGCCCTCTCTTTCAACGAGTCGAAGGCGCAACTGCTCGGCATGCGCCCCAACCTCGCCCACTTCGTGCTGCTGACGCTTATCGCACTTGCCGTCATCGGAAGCTTCCGAACGGTCGGCACCCTCCTGGTATTCGGACTGCTCATCGCTCCCCCTGCGACCGCCGCCCTCATCAGCCGCCGCGTGCCCACGATGATGCTGACGAGCACCGCCATCGGCGTCGTGTCGGTCGCAAGCGGTCTGATCCTCAGCTATCACCTCGACACTTCGGGGTCGGCAACGATGGCTCTGGTGCCGGTGGTCCTCTTCTTCGCGGTGCTTACGGTCAAGTCGCTACGTCCATCGTCGCCATGAGCTGGGAACCTCCTGAGGCCAGCGAGACGATGGTGGAACGCAAGATCCGCGAAGCCATGGAACAAGGCCTGTTCGACGACCTACCCGGAGCCGGCGAACCCCTGTCCGACCTCGACGGAAGCTACGAGCCAACGTGGTGGGTTCGGAAGTGGATGAAGCGGGAGAACATCACAGCAGAGGAGCTACGAGAGGCGTTGCGCAGGCGAGAGTAGGGCTCGAGGCGGAGACTCCCCCGGGTCGCGCCGGACCGGACGGCCCCTCCACCTCCCCTCCGGGGGAGGAGATATCTAGCGGCTGAAGAGGAGTTGGAACTCGAGCTGGCCGGCATCTTGGACCGAGAGAACGGCGAACCCGGTCAATCCCGTGATGTCGAAGTCCGAGAGATTGATATCGATCGTTCCGACGACGGCGACCACGCCATCGGTGAGCTGGGCTTCGATAGCCGCAGTAACTGAGCGAGTAACGCCGTGGGCGGTGAGGTCGCCGCTGGCCGAGACGCTGATGGATTCGCCGTCGGCAGGCACCGAGCCGATTTCGATCGACTGTGTCAACTGGAAGGTCGCCTGCGGAAGGCTGCTCGACTCTAGCCCCCTGCTGCGCAGCGCTCGATCGCGGTTGGATTGGTCGCTCTGCAGCTGCGAGACGTCGGCGTCGACGAACACATCGGTGATCTCGGAACCCTCGATCTCAAGGGTGGCGGAAACGGCGCGGGTACGGCCGGTTGCGGTATTGGCACCGATCGGCGAAAGCTCTTCTTGAACGCGATAGCCGACGAACGAGTCGAGGCCGTCGGCAAGAGTCCAGCTGCCGTCGAGGCCGGCGGCGGCCGCAACCGCCGTGTCCGCCGTGGTGTTGGCTGGCTGCGACTCCAGCGGCGTCGGGTCCCCGGTTACCGCCTCGACGGCAGACTCGAGGCTGACTGAGTCGTCAGCATCGCCGAGGACCACGAAGTACACAAAGGCAGCAACGGCGATGGCGGCGACACCACCACCGCCGAGAATCCACTTGAGGCGCTTTGACATCCGAGCGAGCCTATCTGGCGCCCATTCCTACCCGGGGAGCCCGGTGGCTGCTGAGCGACGATCAGCCGATACAGTTCATCTGCTGGCAGTGCCGGCCCCAACTCCCCCAGAAGAACCTCGCCGCGGGGACAAGCATGGAAACCGAACAGATTTCGTTCGCCGACCTCGGTGTTTCTGAAAAGATCGTGGCCGCACTCTCCGAGCGCGGCATCGATGAGCCCTTTCCGATCCAGGTGGCGACCATCGCAGACGGCCTCGCCGGGCGGGATGTCTGCGGCAAAGCGCAGACGGGTTCGGGTAAGACCCTCGCCTTCGGCATACCCCTCGTTGAACGGACGGCGCGCGCCGAGCCTCGCTACCCCCACGGCCTCGTCCTGGTTCCAACAAGGGAGCTATGCAGTCAGGTCACCGAGGAGCTGACCACCATCGCTGATGCCCATGGCCTCGCCGTCACTGCGATCTATGGGGGCGTGTCCATGGGTCGCCAGATCGACGCCGTTCACGATGGCGTCGACATCGTTGTGGCAACGCCCGGCCGGCTCATCGACCTCATGGAGAGAGGCCACGTCCACGTAGACGCCGTTGAAACCGTCGTGATCGATGAAGCGGACCAGATGGCAGACATGGGGTTCCTGCCACAGGTGCATCGCATCATGCGCCACATCGAAGGTAACCAGCAGACGATGTTGTTCTCGGCCACCCTCGACGGACAGGTCGGCTCATTGATCCGAAGGTATCTAACCGACCCTATTCGTCACGAGGTGGATACCCCCGAGGGCATGGGCGAAGATCAGGAACACCGATTCATCGAAGTCCACTACAGGGATAAGGCCAAGGTGGTGAAGGCCATCTCCGACAGCGTGGCTCGCACCCTCGTCTTCGTTGCCACCAAGCGCGGTGCCGACCGGGTGGCGAGGGACCTTCAGGACGAGGGTGTTAACGCGGCCGCCATCCACGGCGACCTGCGTCAGCAGCTAAGGGAGAAGGCCCTGGCGGGCTTCGCCGCCGGCGACATCCCGGTGTTGGTGGCCACCAACGTCGCCGCCCGCGGCCTTCACATCGACGACATCGACATCGTGATCCACTACGACCCCCCGTCCGACTACAAGAGCTTCGTTCACAGGTCAGGCCGCACGGCGCGGGCGGGGGAAGAAGGCCTGGTCGTGACACTGGTCGAATGGGATCAGCGAACCGAGGTCAAGCGGATCCAGGCGCAATCGGGGCTGCACACCGAGATCACCAAGATGCTGTCCAACGATCCGCGGCTAGCCGACCTCGGTGCCTTCGAGCCCGAGACGGTCGTTTACCGCAAGACCACCATGGCCGATGTGTCGCGGCGTGCCGGCCGTCGTCGGCGTCGTCGCTAGTTACACAAACTGGCGGCCGACCGCAGATCGTTGTTCAAGCACCGCAGTGTCTCGAAGATGCGCGGCCCGAACGTCAAGATGTCGCCCTCGGGATAGTCGAGGATTCGCCTCTCGCGGCCGGCGGGCGTCGCCGCGAAACCAGGGATCTCGAGGAGGCCGTCGATGCCTCCGAGCAGATCGAGGCCTTCGCTGGTGATGACGATCACATCGGGCTCGGCTGCGACCAGGGCCTCCGGCGTGAAGTCGACGGTTCCGACAATCCCGCTGGCGGCGCCGACGTCGACTCCACCCGCCGCCTCGATGAGGGGTTGCGTGGTCATCTCCGAGCCGAACAGGAGGATGACATCGGGCCCTCTGCTGTAGACAAAGGCCACCTGCGGCGCCGGGTCCGCCTTCGGCAAGCCCTGCGCCGCAGCGATGTCGTCCTCGACCGATGCTGCCAGCGATCGTCCTGCTTGGGCAACACCGAGTGCCTCGCCCATGGCGATGATCTTGGCGTAGAGGCCTTCGAACGAGGTTGGCACATCGGTGATGAGCACGGGGACTCCGGCATCGCGGATCTGCTGAATCGCCTCCGGTGGCGAAGTCTGAATGTCCCCGATCACCAGAGTCGGCTGCTGGGCGAGCACGGCCTCAGCAGTGAGGAACCTCCCGACGCCAACGACCGGGAGCTTCGTCGCCTCCGGCGGGTACACGGCGGTTACATCAACGGCCACGACAGAATCCCCGAGGCCAAGGGCATAGACGATCTCTGTGATAGCTCCGCTCAGAGTCACGATGCGGTTGTCGGAGGTGACATCGATGACACCCTCCACACCGTCGATCCAAGTCGCCGATGTTCCGTCCGCCGTCTCCGACGAGCTGGACCCGCAAGCGGCAAGCACGAGCAACACCGCGACGGCAGGGGTTGCGAGGCGCATTGGGGTCAGGAGCAGGGCACCCGGGCGCTTGCCATCAGCCCACAGAAGACGACTCTTGGAACCTTCCAGCCGTCGGCTGTCTTGACGGCGGCTCCCTCGAGGTTGGGATAGGTCGGGTTGCCGCCGAATAGCAGGTCGTAACCGACGGTCGCCTCGTCCCCGCTGATCTCAACCGAGGTGGCCAGCACCTCGATGCCACCGAAGTCGACTCCGGTCGCCAGGTAGCGCTCAACCGTGCTCTCGAGGCCTGTCGGGTCGTCGATGTACTGCGCTTTGTCATCGAACGAAGAGGCGCTGTCGAAAGCCACCTGGTAGGCGGTGACTATGGCGTCTACCTCAGGGTCCTCTCCCGGAACGATGCCAGCTGGAGGAGCTGTAGTCGCGGCGATGGTCGTCGGTGGAGTCGTTGTAGGCGGGGTCGTTGTAGGTGGAGTCGTTGTAGGTGGAGTCGTTGTCACCGGTGCGGCGGTGGCCGCCGGCGCGGCGTCGGCAGGCAAGGTCGCGTCCACGACGACAGTGCCGGTGTCGCCGCAGGCGGCAGACACCACGGCGAGGGCAGCGATGGAGAGAGCGATGCGCCTCATGCGGGCATTGTCGCCCGCCGGCAGCTCGACACCCAGTCGATTAGACAGTCAGCAAAGCCCTACGGGATGACGTGGACGGTGGTCCCGATGGGTGCCCAGTCGTAGAGGAACACCGCGTCCGAGCAGAGCTGGCGGACAAAGCCACCGCTGCGGTAGTAGCCGAGTTCGGCCTCTGTCTGCATCGGCTGGCCATTGGGGTAGATCGGGATCGAATGGAACCCGTACGGCAACCTGGCGCCGTGGGCAAAGCGCACCATGTGCGTCATCGTGATGCCGTTATACGAGAGGTCATGAGAGGATGGTTCATCGCCATCGCCATCGTCGGTGTCATCGGATCCCTCATCTGGCTGATCGCAGCTGCGCGTCCGGTTACTGCCGAGCTGGGGCGTGGCTGGTCGCTGCTCAAGGGAAGGCCGGCCTCCCATCGCGTGGCGACAGATCTGCTCAGCCGCGTCGCCGAGTTGGAGAGACGGTTGGCGACGGCCGGCTAGACGAACCGCTTCACCATGACGACGGAAGAGGCGTCCGAGGTTACGGTCTCGTAGCCGTGGCGCTCATAGAGCCGGATAGCGGGGTTGCCGTGATTGGCACTGAGGCTGAGGGCACCGAATTCGGCACTGGCTGCGGATGATTCGAGTGCATCGAGCAGCCGACCTCCGACGCCTTTGCCTCGGTGCTCCTTCCACACGGCGATGCCAAGCTCAGGAGTGCTCTCGTCTACGAAGCCGTGGCCGTGGTCATCAGCCACGAAGAGCCTGCACATGGCGCCTCCAGCGACCCGGTCGCCATGGCTTACGATCACTCCCAGATCCCCCTCTCGACCCCAGCCCTGGTGATACCTGACTAACTCGGGGTGCTCCATCACCGTTTTCAGAGGCGGAGGAGACGTTGAGTCCCACGTTGTTGCCTCGTAGAGGATCCGCTTGATGACGGCTAGATCGGAACCGGAAGCGGGACGGAGGTGATACTCGCTCGCGGTCATATCGGACGGGGCCTAATCCCCCGTCAACAACTGGTCGGCGAACACCTGCGCTCCGACGATGATCAGCAGGCCGACGAGAACCCAGTTCGGTGCCCACGACTTGCTCACCAGTCCTAACCCGAGCACCGCCACGACCGCCAACATACGAACGCGGGCCTGGTTGGTGTCACGGCGCGTGTCGTCGCGCTCGGTGGCGAGATGGATCACCGCCATGGCGAAGAAGGCAAGACTCAACCCGCCAACAGCCACCCAGCGGACGTTCTCGTGCTCCTGGGCAACCAAGAACTCCAGGCCGATGCCGGCCGCCGTAAGGCCGATGGCTAGGGGAAGATGGCTGTAGATCCATACCGTGGGCTTCCACGCCGTGCGCTGGCCCTTGCGCCGCCTGACGACGCTGCCCTCCAGGTTGTCGAAGTAGACCCACCACAGACCGCTCGCTGTTACAACGCCGAGGACAGCCCCGATTGTTGCCGCGCCCTCCCAGTCGACCGTGCTGAGGCCGGCGACAACCGCCGCGATCGATTCTCCGAGGACGAGGATCGTGAAGAGACCGAAGCGCTCGGGAAGGTGCGACTTCGACATCGGTGCCTTCGCCTGGACCTTGCGCATGATGTAAGGAGTCACGAAGTCGATGGCAAGGCCGATGCCCCAGAGGACGAAACGTGTCGGATCCGGTACCCAGATCGAGGCCACCCAGAAGGCTCCGCCAAGCGCGAAACCGCGCAGGTAACCCGCTACCAGCTGACGGGTACCAGGTACGTGCCGATAGGCCCGCGTGTACATGGTCAACAGCACCAAGCGAGACAGCACGAAGGCAACGGCGAAGGCTGCTGCCGAGTCGGACTCACCACCGCTAATCGAAGCGGCCATGAGGGCGATGGCCACCATCTGCGCTACTGCCAGCAACCGCTGGCCGAGATCGTCGGTGTCGTAGCGATCGGCGTAGAAGGTGAAGCTGGCCCAGGACCACCACAGTGGAACGAAGAGTCCCGCGAAGGCAAGGGCCCCCGGCCAGTCGTGATCGACCAACAAGCGGTGGCCAAGCGCAGCGACCGCGACCACGAAGACAAGGTCGTAGAACAGCTCGAGCCAGGTGGCAGCTCGGTGTTCTGCTTCTGTCCCCTCTGTCCGCAACCGTGGGGGTCGCAGCGATGCCAGCTTCAAACTCACTCCTCTGAGCCGTCGGCGAGGAACACTACCTGACGCGAACGCCGCGAGACCGTGTAGCGTCCCCGGCGTGGCCAATATCTCGCTCACCGTTCTCGGGGCACGCGGCTCAATGCCGGTGTCCGGGGATGACTACGCCCGCTACGGAGGCTCGACCAGCTCCTTCACCGTCTCCGCGGGGAAGACGCTGCTGCTGGTCGACTGCGGCACGGCACTCGTCAAGGCCGCCGACCTCGACATGAGCCACTGGCCTGTGTTCATGACCCACTATCACTTCGATCACCTCCAGGGTCTTCAGTTCTTCCGCCCGTTCTATGAGAAGGGCAACAGCTTCACCTTCTACGGCCACCACCCCGAAGGAATGGACCTCGAGGAGGCCATCGCCAGCACGTTCAAGCCGCCGTTCTTTCCGGTAGCCGTTGAAGACACGAAGTCCACCAAGGAGTACGTCGAACTCGAAGAGAGCCAGTTGATGGTTGGCGGGATCGAGATCTCGCATGCGCGACTGCACCACCCTCAAGGTGTTGTCGGCTATCGCTTCACCCACGAAGGGAGCTCGATAGTGCTTGCCTCCGACCACGAGGCCGGGGACCTCGGGGCTGACGCCGCCCTGCGGGAGCTTGCCGATGGCACGGACGTCCTGGTGCACGACGCCCAGTACACGCCGGAGGATTATGAGCCACACCGCGGCTGGGGCCACAGCACTTGGGAAGATGCCGTAGCGGTAGCAGAGGCCGTGGGAGCGAAGAGCCTGGTGCTGACGAGCCATGATCCATGGCGCACCGATGACGAGATCGACGCCATAGTCGAGCGTGCTCGGACTCGATTCCCCGACGTGCGGGCGGCGCACGAGGGAATGGTCATTACGGCGTGACGGCCACCTCTCCGGGTGGCACTTGTTGTGGCGACGGCTCAACCCGTTCGTAGACAATCCCCGTGCCCCGAACATCGCCGACATTCTGTTGCGAACGACCGAGACAGGGTCGGTGCTCAACGCCAGGGTGCAGGTGGCGCTCGCCGACTACGTGTTGAACCCCGACGTTGCGGACTTCGGCTTGCTGCAATGGACGGGACTCGACTCCTTGATCGAGATCGGGTATCGACATGCCAACGAGAGGCTGCAGGCCTGGGCGGACGAGGGACGGGCTGTGCCCACCGATTCGGGTTAGCACAAGGAGCTAGGGGAACCGAGAAACCTCCGCAACGGCCCTGCCTAGAGTCGACAGATATGGCAGAGGAACAGACACCTGTGCGCCGTTCCTTGGCGCCCTACGTTCCCAGCGTCCTCCAGCGCTGGGAGTTGGACGCAGGCTCTGCGATCTCCCAGCAGATCGACGGAACCCTCTGCCTCGTCGATATCTCCGGTTTCACGAAGCTGTCGGAGAGGCTGGCCCGCCTCGGCCGGATCGGAGCGGAGGAGCTAACAGAGCACCTGAACAGCGTGTTCGCTGAAATGCTCAAGTTGGCATACCAACGTGGGGGAGCCCTGCTCAAGTTCGGCGGCGATGCCTTGCTTCTCGCCTTCAGGGGCGAGAGCCACGCACAGCAAGCTTGCAGCGCCGCCGTCGAGATGAACGGGGCGCTGAGAGCAAGTGCTCGCCGGCCGACGTCGGTTGGCCGCCTTGGACTGCGCATGTCGGTGGGCGTGCACTCGGGCGCCATCGACCTATTCCGGGCAGGAGGTTCGCATCACGAGCTCATCATCACCGGTCCGGCAGCCAGCGCCGTCGCGGCTCTCGAACACGAGGCATCTCCTGGCGAGATCTTGGTTGGGGTGACGACTCAGGCCGCCCTTGCTGCTGGTTCCGCAACCACCAAGAAAGGC
>JAZFSG010000014.1:0-2022 GCA_036446035.1 Acidimicrobiia bacterium
CAGACGACACGCACCCGGTTCGGGTTGGGGAAGACACCGAGGCCGCCGACCTCCAGCCGGAATGGGGCAAAGTCCTCAACGGCAACCGTCAGCGCCGCCATCACCGCGTCAAGCCGGTCGGCGGCGACGTCGCCAAGGAACTTCAGCGTCAGGTGAACGCTCGCCGGGTCGACCCAGCGCGCCACCGGCGGGCTGTCGGCCCGCAGCCGGTCGACCAGCCCGACCAGCTCCCGCTTCAACTCGTCAGGCAACTCGATCGCCACGAAGGAGCGGACCTGTTCCACCGCCCTACTCCGCGTCCGGCAGACCGAGCAAACGGCAAGCGTTGCCGCGGAGCACCAGCGCCAGTTCGTCGTCGGTCAGTCCCGCGGCAGCGGCGTCGTCGAGCGCTCGCTTCTGGGCGAGCAGCGGATGGTCGCTGCCGAAGAGCACCCGCTCGGCGCCAACCAGGCCGGCAACCAGCCGGTAGACCTCAGGCCGATAGAGGAACGGGGAAGCCGCAGAATCGAAATAGACGTTGGCCAGCGCCTCGCCGACCTCGGGCATCATCGCGTAGAAAGGGAGGCCGCCGCCCCAGTGGGCACAGACCACGGTAGTCTCGGAGAAGCTGCCAATGAACAAGGGCAGCTTTTCCGGCGTCATCGTCCCCTTGCCCTGGTAGCGATGGCCCACCGGCTCCGAGGCGTGGACGAGCAGCGGGAGACCGTTGTCGCCAATCGCCGCGGCCAGCGTCGCCATGGCGCCCGCGTCACCGAGGCCGACCGACAGACTCTCGGGCCGAAGCTCGCCGATGCCGGCGGCGCCACCGCGGGCGCAGCGCTCGATCTCGGCAACCGCCGCGTCGAGCGAGTCCGTCTGAAAAGTGGTGAAACCCACCAGCCGCTTCGGGTAGCGCGCCACTGATTCGAGGATGTAGTCGTTGAACTCGACGCACAGTTCATGGCTGCTCCAGCCACCACCCTGGACCACGGAGATGGCGATGCCATCACTGTCCATGCTGTCGATCAACTCCTCGGCGGTGGCCAGCTTCGCCTTCGGGGACGAGTAGAGCGCGGCGAAACCGGCGTCCTGCCGGAGATACCGCTCCCGCTCCCGCTTCACTCGTGGAGGACAGATGTGCGTATGGAAATCGACGACCATTGCCCGGATTATAGCACGGGTAACGACCGGGGGGTCAGCCCGGCGCCCGGCTGGTCTCTCGCCTTTTGCCGTAAAACGACGAGGAAGTAAACGAGAGTAAGAGCGAGACCGCTGGCTGTCAGTGGTTGCGAGTTACTCTGAACCGGTACGGCCTGAGTCGCTTGAGTTGCGGGATGACGGTGCCTTGGGTTATCATGTAACTTAGCAGTCCACATGTCGGACTGCTAATAATTTGAGGGACCATGAGAGAGGAGATGGAAAATGGCGCTCAAGCTGAAACCGCTGGGTGACCGTCTGGTCGTCAAGCCGATCGAGCAGGAAGACATCAGCCGCGGGGGAATCCTGCTCCCCGACACCGCCAAAGAGAAACCCCAGGAAGGCAAGGTCCTCGCCGTCGGCCCCGGCCGTCTGTCTGACGAAGGCAATCGGCTGCCAATGGACGTGAAGGTGGGAGACATCGTCGTCTACGCCAAGTACGGTGGCACCGAGATCAAGGTTGAGGAAGAGGAACTGATGATCCTCCGGGAGAGTGACATACTGGCCAAGAAGGCCAAATAACCTGCCGAGTCAGAGCAGTAAGGAGAGAAGCAGATGGCGAAACAGATAATCTACGATGAAGACGTCCGTCGGGCGCTGAAGAAAGGCATCGACCAACTGGCTGATGCCGTCAGGGTTACCCTCGGACCGCGCGGTCACACCGTGGCCCTCGACAAGAAGTGGGGCGCCCCCTCGGTGATCGACGACGGCGTCACCATCGCCAAGGAGATCGAACTCCCCGACCCCTACGAGAACATGGGCGTCCAGCTCGTCAAGGAAGCCGCCACCAAGACCAACGACTCCTGCGGCGACGGCACGACGACTTCGACGATTCTCGCCCACGCG
>JAZFSG010000015.1:0-2100 GCA_036446035.1 Acidimicrobiia bacterium
GATGAGATGGCCGGACTGCGCGACGCCGCGTTGCCGGCGTGCCCAGAGTGCACAGACAACATCTCCTTCCTTGCCGAGAACAGCGGGTTGGTCCCGTCGTTCTCCGGCCCATCGGGAGCTCCCGCCCAGTACGGGCAGATCTCCTACATGGGCATCGGCAACACCGGAGATGCCGACCGCACGACGGCTGCGCAAGCCTTCATCGAGTTCTGGCTGTCTGACGGCTACCTCGACTGGCTGTCGACGTCGGTGGAGGGCAAGTTCCCGATGCGTCGCGGAACTGCCGAGAACGCGACCGCGTTCCTCGATGGCTGGCAGCAGCTGGAGACGGGCGTCGATCGCAAGGCTCCGCTGAGCGACTTCTACTCGTCTGAGGTCATCGAGACCCTTATCGCGGGAAGCGACAACTTCGACCGTTGGGGCTTCAACCAGGGTCAGGGTGAGCTGGTGACGGCCATGTATACGGCACTTCATGTGACTGAGGCCCTCGCCGACGTTCTCGACGGAGGACTGAGTGCTGCCGACGCCGCCGCCGACCTGCAGGAAGCTGCGGAAGACGAGCTAGCACTGATAGCAGAGGAATAGGCGCCGACAGGTGCTGACCGTGAAGTAGGGGCCGGCCAACCCGGCCCCTACTTCGCTCATGCCGTGACTACCAAGGTCAAGAGAAAGAAGCGGAGCGGACTGGCGAGGCGCGAAGCGCGGTTGGCCTACATCCTCCTGGCGCCGGCGGTAATCGTCGTCCTTGGGCTGGTGATCTTCCCGGTGCTGTGGACCATCGCCCTCAGCCTGCAGCGAATCAAACTGATCGACCTGCAGAACGTCAATCTCTTCGACATCGACATCACTACCCGCAACTTTGAGCGGGTCGTCTCGGAGCGCGACTTCGCCGACGTCCTCACCACGACGTTCGTGTATACGGTTGGGGGAACGGTGCTCTCCATCGGCATCGGACTGTGGGCGGCGATGGCGCTGCGCAAGGCGTTCCGGGGGCGCAGCCTGGTGCGGGGCTTCGTGCTCTTCCCATACGTGGCACCGATCATCGCCGTCACGGTGGTGTGGAAACTCATGCTCAACCCCACCTTCGGCTTCGCCAACGAGGTCATGGACGCCATAGGGTTCCAGCGCATCGACTTTCTCGGCAGGCGCGACTTCGTGCTGACCATTCTCGGCTGGGACATCACCCTGCCGATGGCGTTATCGATGGTCATCCTTTTCGAGGCGTGGCGCTACTTCCCCTTCGCCTTCCTCTTCATCCTCGCGCGCATCCAGGCCATGCCGATGGAACTGGAGGAGGCGGCGATGGTTGATGGCGCCTCTATGTGGCAGCGGTTTCGCTATGTCATCTTCCCCCAGCTGGCCGGCGTGCTGTCGGTGCTTGTGGTCCTGCGCTTCATTTGGACCTTCAACAAGTTCGACGACATCTTCCTTCTGACCGGTGGCGCCGGAGGCACCGAGGTCGTCACCGTCAAGATCATCGACTGGCTGCGCGGGCGAGCCGACATCGGGTCTGCCGCCGCTCTCGGTCTGATACTCGCCGCCATTCTGATGGTGCTGATCGTCATCTACTTCAAGTTCTTCTTCAAGGAGGAGGAAGCATGAGCGGGCGCATCGGCACCCTCAGCCGCGAGGAGAAGGTGTGGGGCTTCCTCAAATGGGTCAGCATCGCCCTCTTCCTCATCGTCACCGTCTTCCCCCTGATCTACATGATCGGGCTGTCCTTCAAGAACATCGCCGAGCTGTTCCGCAACCCGGCCAACTTCCTCCCGAGCTGGGATCAGATCTTCAGCTTCGAGACCTATCGCGAGGTCCTGCGGTCGCGCGACCAGGGAGGGCAGGGGTTCTGGACCTTCATCCGCAACAGCGCGGTCGTCAGCGTCACCACCGTGATCGTGACCACCAGCCTCGGCGTGCTCGCCGCATACGCGGTAGCCCGCCTCAACTTCTTCGGCAAGCGAGCGCTCAGCCTCGGCATCATCATGGTCTACCTGTTCCCCGCCGTTGTCATCTCGATTCCGCTGTTCGTGATGTTCAGCCGCGTCGGGACGATCGACTTCGAGATCCTCGGCATCACTCTCGGCCTGCCGGGACTCGACCTCC
>JAZFSG010000016.1:0-2542 GCA_036446035.1 Acidimicrobiia bacterium
GCTTGTCGGCGACGACCAGCGGCGAGCGACGACCCGGACCACTCCTCCGGCGGGGGTCCCTTCGCGGAAGGCTCTAGGAACATTCGTGAACCCTGGCGCACCAGGGCGTGACCTCGCCTGAGGTCTAGGAGAGGCCCCGAATCACCGAGGCCTCTCCTCAACAGTCCCCCGACTGCACGAGGACGGGCTGATCGCCCATCCGTTCCATATATGGCCGGATTCGTCACGGAGCGGACAGTTTCTTGCGTCTGAGAAACCTGGCCGGGCACGCCTCGCGCTGGGCATATAGGGTCGTTAGAGAGGATGCGAAGATGACCACCTGGACCGATCCTGGGTTCGAGCGGATCTATGAGCAGTACCACCGCCCGATCCTGGGGTACTGCCTTCGACGCACATCACGAGAAGAGGCTCACGAGGCTGCTAACGAGGTCTTCACCGTCGCTTGGCGACGTTTCGAAGACATGCCGTCGGGAGACGGCACCCTGCCATGGTTGTACGGGGTGGCCCGCCGAGTCCTCTCCCACCAACGGCGAAGCAAGACCCGCTTTGCGATGCTGACCGGCAAAGCAGCGACCATCGTTGACCCTCCGCCGCCCGGTCCAGAAGCTGTGGTGGTGCAGCGCCAGGAGTACGAGACCGTATGGCGGGCCGTTGCCCGACTACGACCGGACGACCGCGAGATGCTGCTGCTTTCGGCGTGGGAAGGCCTCAGTCACGCCGAGATCGCCGCGTGCACAGGCCACTCGCTCTTTGCGGTCGACAAGCGACTGGCCAGGGCCAAGCAACGACTGAAGCGACAGTACGACGCCATCTACGCAACCGAGACCAATCGTCCCCCCGGCGAGCGAAACCTTAGAAGGAGGTGACGGAGCATGAGTGAGTCCGCCGAACGTATCTACGCACTGCTTGTCGATGTCAACCCGGTTCCCGACATCGAGGATTTGCAGACGGCCCTCGCCGAGACGCCGCACCTCTACGTGATCGACACGAGGAGGAACGACATGCAGACACAGACCCCCCCACGGACGCCGGCAAGCACTCCGCCCCGGCGACGCCGTTTGTGGATCCCGGCCCTTGCCGGAGCGGCCGTAGTTGTGGCCACCGTCATCGTGAGCGTCTTCGCCTTCGGTGGCAACGATTCCGCGTCGGCTCCGGTGGCACAAGGCGACGGTCCCGACCTCATCAAGGTGGTCGAGGACATGTACGCCGACGGCACCGTCGAAGGAACCCTCCGCTACGTGGCGGAAGACGCATCAAGTGCCGTGATCACTCAGATCTTCGGTCGGCCCGGCACTTACGCCATAGATGATCCCCGGGAGCTGCTCTCGGTCACCTTCGCCCTGAATGCCGAGGCGGAGGTGACGGAATGCACGCTCTTCGAAAACGAGACGGCAGTGCGATGCACGGCGAGGCATCGGGATGACTTCCACGGCCCGGCCGGTCTCGAGTTCGAAGTTGAAGAAACCTTCAGATTCGACGAAGCGGGCCGGATCATGGACGTATCCGCACTGGTCGACCCAAGAATCTACCAGGCGATGGATAGGGCCTTTGGAAGCTGGCTCCAAGCCGAGCATCCCGAGATCCACGCCGAAACCTCCGATTCCTTCGGACTCATCTTCACCGAAGAAGCGATCGCGGCTTTTCTGCCGTTCGTCGAGGATTTCGTAGCCCAGTCACCTGACTACCCCGTAACCGAGTAGCCGTCCGGCTCGGCCGTGGAGATCGGCCTCGTACGCTCCTAGGTCATAGCACCACCGTCGGCCGACCCACGGGGCAGGGGTGCCTTCGGATTTCGCGCTCTCTTGTAACATTCGTTAACACTGGGGCACCAGGGCGTGACCTCGCCTGAGGTCGACATCGGCCGCGTGATGGAGACCGCGCCACGCTACGGAATCGACTTCCCCTCGCCGCCGGCGTAGCCTCTGCCCTCCCCGTCGGCGCTGCGCCGGTGGCGTTGGAAGGAGAAACTCCATGAAGTTCATCGTCGAGGTCAGTTTTCCCCACGAGCCATTCAGCACCTTCGTTCGCGACGGCACCATTGGGCAGAGGGTCGGCGAGACGCTCGAAGCCATCAAGCCCGAGGTCGTCTATTTCACCGACAACGGCGTCGGCCGCGGCGCCATCATGATTGTCGACCTCGAGAGCGCTTCGCAGGCCCCTCACGTGACGGAGCCGTTGATGCTCACCTTCGATGCTTCGGTGCACTATCGCGTCGCCATGGCTCCCGACGAGCTGGCAGCGGCCGGCCTCGAGAAGTACGCCACCAAGTAAGGCGCTAGGCGGGCAGCGCCACCAACCTTCTCCGGCGGGGGGTCCCTTCGCGGAAGGCTCTAGGAACATTCGTCAACACTGACACACGGGGGCGTGGCCTCGCCTGAGGTCGCGTAGAGCGGGAATATTGCGGATCGGCGCCCTGCACGCGCTAAACCAATCCTGGCCTCTGCCCCTCGCGTTGATGCCGCTAGCCAGCCTGGCCTGAGACGAAGTCTCCGACCTTCGCGAGTTCAGCCTCGAACTGATCGTAATCCTGACGGAGTCCGTT
>JAZFSG010000017.1:0-6301 GCA_036446035.1 Acidimicrobiia bacterium
GAACAGGGTCGAGATGCCTTGTGGGTGCTCCTGTGTCGATGTGAATGCCATAACGGGCGGGCCGAACGCCATGCCGGTGAGGATGGCGGGGCCCAGCGCCAGAGCTCCGCGAAACCAGTCGATCGCCCCAAAGATCGCCGCGATGACCACGAAGACCACCGAGACGAAAGCGAGGCGGGCAGCTACCCACGACAGGTGCCCGAACACGAGGTCCTTGGTTCGCATCGGTGTCGCCAGGGCCGCCTCATAGGAACGCACCCACTTGATGCCGGCCATCACGGGAAAGGACGAGTCACCGGTCGCCGTCTGCATGGTTGTGGCGGCGAGCAGCCCAGGCGCCAGGAACTCGAGATAGGGAATCGCCTCGAGGGCAGCTTGCCCTCCGCCATCGTCGACGAGGGTGCCGAGCCCCCACCCCATGGCAGCCAGGTAGAGGATCGGATTGAGGAACGTCGTGATGGCGCTGCCCCGCCAGGTATGTCGGTAGACCATCGCCCTCGACTCGAAGTAGCGGAGGGGGCGGGCCAGGGCCATCAGTCGACGAGCGTCCGGCCGGTCAGGTGTAGGAAGACATCTTCGAGCGTGCTCCGCCTGACTACCACCTGTTCAGGCTTCAATCCGCTGTTGTGTATCTCGTCCACCGTCTTGTCGCCGTCGTGGGTGTAGAGGAGGACGCGATCCGGCAACACCTCGGTTCGTTCGGCCATGGGCTCGAGCGTGGGAATGGCGGCTTCCTGCTGGTCAAGCGGGAACCGCAGCTCGACCACCTCGCGAGTCGAGTGTTGTGCGATGAGGCTGGCGGGCAATCCTTCGGCGACGATCTTGCCCTTGTCCATGACGACCAGGCGATCGCAGAGTTGCTCGGCCTCGTCCATGTAGTGAGTCGTGATGATGAGGGTGGCTCCATCTCGCTTCAGCCGGTACAAACGGTCCCACAGCGCATGGCGGGCCTGGGGGTCGAGCCCGGTCGTTGGTTCATCGAGGATGACGACCTCTGGCTGGTTGATGAGGGCTCTCGCGATGATCAAGCGCCTCTTCATGCCACCGGAGAGTGCCGTCACCTTGTCCTTTGCACGGTCTGTGAGTTGGGCGAAGTCGAGCAGTTCCGCGATTCGCTCCCTGATGACAGGCCGCGGCAGGTCGAAGTAGCGGCCGTAGACGATGAGGTTCTCGTCGACGGGGAGCTCCTCATCGAGGTTGGTCTCCTGAGGGACCACGCCGAGCCGAGCTCTGATCTTGGCGCCGTCGGTCTGGGGGTCCATTCCTAGGACGGTCAACTCACCGCCCGTCGGGGGAGACACCGCCCCGATCATCTTCATGGTCGAGCTCTTGCCTGCGCCATTCGGTCCCAGGAAGCCGAACGCTTCGCCCGGCTGGACGTCGAAGTCGACGCCGTCAACCGCGATGAGACCCCCGAAGGCCTTACTGAGCCCACGGGCACGGACGAGAGGATCAGGCATAGGCCACCAGGCTAGGGGGTGGGCCGCCGGGGTAGCTCACTCCAAGCAGAGCGATCGCAGCTCCTAACCTCAGCCCATGGACCCCGTCGCCACCGTCAAGCGCATTGTCGAAACGATCAGCTTCAAGCGTCGCGTCTATGTGTGGATGCAGTTCGAATCAGATGCCACCGGCGATGCCATCGTCATCGTCGCCCTCACCTCGCTGGCCCTGGCGCTGCTGGCCGGAATCCGCTTCACCGTGACCGGGACCGTGTCGCGGGCCTTGAGCGCCCTCGTCGCTTGGTTGTTGCTGGCGGCGCTCACCTGGGCAGCAGCTCGCTTCATCTACGGTTCCCGCAACGACTACGCGCCGCTGCTGCGCATCGCCGGCTTTGGCTTTCCGACCACTCTTCTGCTGCTCGTGACCCTGAGAGTCTTTGAGGGCTACCTGGGCTACTACCTGAGCTTCGCCTGGTTGGTCGCCGTGATGGCCTACGGAACCCAGGAGGTCATGGACCTCAATCGTGAGCAGGCGGTGGGGGCGGCTGTGGCCGGCTTCGGGGGGTTCATTGTGCTGCAGTGGATCCTCGGCGGCGGCGGGTTCGTATAGGCGTCTACCGGCTGGATCTCGGCTACGACGGTTCTCGGTTCAGCGGTTACGCCCGCCAAGCCAAGGCCCGAACCGTTCAGGGCGAACTGGAGAGAGCTCTGGCGACTGTGCTTTCGCGCCGGGACCCTCCGGCCACGAGCGTCGCCGGGCGCACCGACGCCGGCGTGCATGCCAGGGGCCAGGTCGTGAGCTTCGCCACCCTCGAGCCCGTCAACACCGACCGGGTCTACAAGTCGCTCAACACGATGCTCGGTCCCGAGATGGTGTTCCATAGCGTCGTCGAGGTGGGAGGCGACTTCGACGCTCGGTTGTCTGCCATTTGGCGGTCGTACCGCTATCGGATCCTCAACCAGCCACGCCACGATCCGTTTCGCAACGCGTTCACCTATTGGTTCGCCGAACCGCTGGATACGGACGCCATGAACCGCGGAGTCTCCCACCTCATCGGGCCGCACGACTACGCCTCGCTGTGCCGTGCCCGCGGCGGCAAGACCACGGACCGAGAGATCTATGCCGCTGAGTGGGGGACCGACGGTGACGAGACCGTGCTCTCGATCACGGCGCGGGCGTTTTGCCACCAGATGGTGCGAAGCATCGTTGCCATGTGTGTTGATATCGGTCGCGGCAGGCTCGATCCAGACTCTGTGCCCGCCGTTATCGAGGCCAAGGACCGCAATGCTGCCAGCGGCACGGCACCGCCCCACGGCCTCGTGCTGTGGGAGGTTGGCTACTGACGGGTGGAGCGGGGCCCGTCAGCCCGCTACCATGATTGCCGCTCGCCGTCCGGCGGGCGTTTCGCGAGGTACCAAGTGAAGCGGCAAAAGACGTATACACCACGCCCTGGCGACATCGAGCGTGACTGGTGGCTCGTCGACGCCGCCAATCTTCCGCTCGGTCGGCTGGCGTCCGAGGTGGCGAACCGTCTGCGCGGTAAGCACAAGCCGACCTACGCCCCCCATGTCGATGGTGGCGACTACGTGATCGTCATCAACGCGGAGAAGGTTGGGGTCTCTGGAGCCAAAGAAACCCAGAAGATGTACCACCGCCACAGCGGGTATCCCGGCGGTCTGACCTCCGAGTCGCTCGAGACACTGCGCAGCCGCCGTCCGCAGCTGATCATCGAGAAGGCTGTCAAGGGCATGGTCCCCAAGAACAGGCTGGGGCGAGCAACCATGCGCAAGCTCAAGGTCTACGCAGGGGCAACCCACCCTCACGGGTCGCAGAAGCCCAAGCCCCTTGATCTCAACCTGCGTGAGGTGACCTGATGGCGCAGCCAACATCGATCGCAACGGGTCGGCGCAAGACGTCGGTCGCTCGAGTCCGTCTTTACGAGGGAACCGGCACATTCAAGCTCAACGACAAGGCGCTTGACGCCTACTTCCCTTCCATGGCTCACCGCATCCGGATCATGGAGCCCATTCGCTCTGTTGGACTCGAAGGCCGCTATGACGTCATCGCCAAGTTGGAGGGCGGGGGTTCCAACGGGCAGGCGGACGCACTCCGACTGGGCATCGCCCGAGCGCTGGAGCGCCTCGACCCCGACCTTCGCGACACCCTCAAGAAGGGTGGGTTCCTGACACGCGACTCCCGAAAGGTCGAGCGCAAGAAGTATGGGCTCCGCAAAGCCCGCCGTGCCCCGCAGTACACCAAGCGCTAAGGAGCCATCTGGTGGGCGATAGTCCGCGCCTCTTTGGGACCGACGGCATACGCGGCAAAGCCAACACGGAGCTCACGCCAGCCTTCGCCATGGATCTCGCCAAGGCGGCAGGAGAAACGATCGATGGGTCCGTACTCATCGGCAGGGATACACGGCGCTCGTCCCCGATGCTTGCCGCCGCACTTCACGCTGGGTTCAACGCCGTGGGCATCGACACCGTCGACGTCGGAGTCCTGCCCACGGGTGGGGTCTCCTACCTAACTCGGACGACGGACGCCTGGTACGGCGTCGTTGTTAGCGCGTCACACAATCCAGCAGAAGACAACGGCATCAAGTTCTTCGGCTCCAACGGCTCCAAGTTGTCTGACGAGCGCGAGCTCCTGGTCGAGAGCAGGTATTTCCAGGGTGAGCCGTGGAAAGAGGCCTCCGCAGACCTCATCGGACTGCAGCGCGAGATCGAAGATGCCCAGGACCGCTACGTCGGATACGTCGCCAGCTTGCTCCCGTACTCGCTGAAGGGTTTCGAACTGGCACTCGACTGCGCCAACGGCTCAGCCTTTCTAGCCGCACCCAATCTGTTCGAGGGCCTCGGGGCGTCAGTCGACGTCTTCTGCGCCGAGCCCAATGGAACCAACATCAACGATGGGTGCGGCGCAACTCGTCCCGAGTTCCTTGCCAGGCGATCGAAGGGTGTTCTCGGGCTGTGCTTCGACGGTGACGCCGATCGGATGATCGCGATCGACGAGGACGGAATACCCGCGAATGGCGACGTCGTTCTGGCCATCCTGGCTTCATACCTCAAGGAGAACGATCGCCTCGGTGGCGACGCGGTGGCCGTGACCTCGATGGCGAACCTCGGCTTCCGCAGGGCGATGGAGGGTCTTGGCATCGAGCTCATCGAGACGGCCGTTGGCGACCGCTACGTGCTCGACGCCATGATGGAGAGAGGGTTGTCCCTCGGCGGCGAGCAGTCCGGCCACGTCATATTCGAGGATCGCACCACCGGCGACGGCCTTGTCACTGCGGTGCGGCTTCTCGAGGTGTTGATGTCAACTGGCAAGCCGTTGACAGAGCTGCGCACCATCATGACTGAGTACCCGCAAGTGATCCGCAACGTTCGGGTGCGGGCACGCGAGGAGCTCGACGGTGCCGACTCCCTGTGGGCGGCGGTGGCTGCGGCCGAGGCGGACCTTGGAGACGATGGACGTGTCCTGGTGCGCGCATCCGGCACCGAGCCGCTGGTGCGGGTGATGGTCGAGGCGGATACAGCTCTACGGGCTGCGACCGTGGCCGACGAGCTGGTCGATGTGGCGAGAGCCGAGCTCGGGTAGGAGTGGGCACTGGACTCTGGGCCTTGCGCTGATACGGGACAGCGAGACATATTGTGCTGCGGATGAAACCTCTCGGATTCCTGGCAGGGGTGGTGGTCACCCTGATGATGGCCGCACCGGTGGCTGCTGCCGACACTGTTGGGCTCGTTGACGGCGAGACCGGTCAGTGGCACGTGTTCGACGACGAGTTCGGTCGCACCAGCTTCTTCTTCGGGAATCCTGGCGATACCCCCTTTGCAGGCGACTGGGACTGCGATGGCGTTGACACTCCCGGCCTGTTTCGAGCCTCCGATGCCTTCGTCTACCTGCGCAACTCCAACGACCAGGGCATCGCCGACATACGCTTCTTCTTCGGAGATCCAGGCGACCAGCCGCTCGTCGGTGACTTCGACGGAGACGGCTGTGACACGGTCTCGATCTACCGCGCTGCGACGCAACAGTTCTTCGTCGTCAACGCGCTGGGGGCGGACGATGGCGGGCTCGGCGCCGCCGACTTCTCGTTCGGCTTTGGTAACCCGGGGGACACGCCGGTTGCCGGCGACTGGGACGACGACGGCATCACCGAGATCGGCCTCTATCGCGAGAGCACCGGCCTCTTCTACTGGCGCAACACGCTTGACACCGGTATCGCCTCTGACGAGATCTTCTTCGGAAACCCCGGGGACCGATTCGTTGCTGGAGATTGGGGTCTTGTCGATGGTGTCGCCACGCCCGCTGTGTACCGAGGTGCCAATGCCTCGTTCTTCTTCCGCTACTCCCTCACCGAGGGTCCGGCCGACCGCACCGTGCCGACAGGTTGGTCCGGGCTCGTTCCGGTTAGCGGTTCCTTTGGGCCGCTCGGCGCGACGACTCCTCACCTCGGACTGTCTCCAGTCGGAACCTTCGTCAAGCCGCTGCTGGTTGCTGCGCCCGAGGGAGATGCCAGATTGTTCGTTGTGGAGCAGGGAGGTGTCATCAAGGTCATCGATGGGGCAGTGACATCGACCTTCCTTGACGTCTCTGCCCTCACCACCGGGAGCGGCGAACGCGGGCTGCTGGGGATGGCGTTTCATCCAACGCAGAGCAAGGTGTACGTCTCCTACACAAACAATGACGGTCACTCGGTGCTCGCCGAGTACGTCTATGCCGGCAACGTTGCCGATCCCGGAACACGCCGGGTGCTGCACCCCCCCATTGAACAGCCATACAGCAATCACAACGGCGGCATGGTCGCATTCGGTCCCGATGGATTCCTGTACTGGGGCCTCGGCGATGGTGGGGGCGG
>JAZFSG010000018.1:0-3627 GCA_036446035.1 Acidimicrobiia bacterium
CCCTACACAAGCGCTCCCCTCTAGGGGAGGTGGGTGTGTCCGCCCCCCTAGGGGGTGGTGGCCGAGCGCAGCGTGGTGGGTGGGGGCTTCCTGTTTACAGCTATCACGATGTACCAAAACACGCGCCCGCGAGGAAGCCCCCCTCCCCGGCTCCGCCGTTTCTCCCCCCTTAGGGGGGAGAAACGGAGAGGGTCTCCTCCCCCCTAGGGGGAGGTGCCGAGACGGTCGGAGGGAGCTGGGTGTTCTCTCCCCCTGAAGGGGAAGGATTCTCTATCGGAAGTCGCGGCTCTTCACTCCATCTACCGGCCACTCCCAGAAACGGTGGGCGACCAGGTTGGTGACGCCGTCGCGGAACTCGAGGCGTCCTTCGATGATCACCCCGACTGCCTTGCGGGCGATCTCGTAGTTCTGGTCCCACACCTGGGGCATCACGACAACGTTGAGGAGGCCGGTCTCGTCCTCGAGATTGAGAAAGCGAATGCCTTTGGCGGTGCCGGGGCGCTGGCGGTGGGTGATGATGCCGCCGACCTTGGCCCTGATGCCGTGACGCTTCTTCACAAGGGCGTCGGCAACGGTGAAGCAGCCCCGGTCGGCGAGAACGGGGCGGGCGAAGTGGACCGGGTGCGTCGACGACACCCCCGTCGACCACAGGTCGGCCTGGTGAGCCTGATACGGCTCCATTTCGCCAAGCGATGGGGCAACGGCACCCTCGGAGATGGCCAGCCGCCCCGGACCGAGGTCGGCAAGGGCCCCTGCTGCCCAGATCCCATCACGCCTTCCCATGCCAACCGAGCCGAGGGCACCCGCTGCCGCCAGACCCTCGAGACCGCCGGCGTCGAGGCCGGTGCGCTGCGCCAGGTCCTCGGCAGACGAGAACGGACCGCCAACCTGGCGGGCGGCCTCGATGCGGGCGATCTCGGCCTCCCCCAGGTTGCGGACGTAGCGAAGGCCGAGTCGCACCGCGGTTGCCGGACGAACGGGATCATCGGTGGGTCCTCTCCCCCGACGCCAGCTCAGTCCGTAGTAGATGGCGATGTCGTTGGGGTCGGCATCGATGTGCTCGATGGTGCAGTCGAACTCGGCAGTGTTGATGTCGGGAGCGAGAACCACCACCCCATGGCGGATGGCGTCCTGTGCCAGCGTGTTGGGGCTGTAGAAGCCCATGGGCTGGGCGTTGAGCAACCCCGCCAGGAACTCGGTCGGCCAGTGGTACTTGAGCCAGGCCGAGGCGTAGACGATGTAGGCGAACGAAACCGAGTGACTCTCGGGGAAGCCGAACGAGGCGAACCCCTGCAGCTTCTCCCATATCTCGTCTGCGGCGGACCCGGTGATCCCATTACGGGCCATGCCGTCGTACACCTCGTCTGCGAGCTTGGCCATGGCTTCGTCCGACCGCTTGTGGGTCATCGCCGAGCGCAACCGATCTGACTGACCCGGCGAGAATCCCGCACACACCCTTGCCAGTTCCATGAGCTGCTCCTGGAACACGGGGACTCCCAGCGTCTTGCGGAGAATGGGCTCGGCCAGGGGGTGGGGGTAGCTCACCTTCTCCTCGCCATTGCGCCTTCGCAGGAACGGATGGACTGAGTGCCCCTGGATCGGGCCTGGGCGAATGAGGGCAACCTCGATGGCCAAGTCGTAGAAGTCCTTCGGCTTCATGCGAGGCAAGGTCGCCATCTGAGCCCGCGACTCCACCTGGAAGAGGCCAACCGTGTCTGCCTTGGTGAGCATGTCGTAGATCACCGGCTCCTGGTCGATGGTCGCCAGATCGACAGCGACACCGTGGGCGTCGCCGATCATGTCGACCGCAAGGTGGAGGGCGTTGAGCATGCCGAGGGCGAGGAGGTCGAACTTGACGACGCCCATGGCAGCACAGTCGTCCTTGTCCCACTGCAGCACCGACCGATCCTCCATGCGCCCCCACTCCAACGGGACCACCTCCCACAACGGGCGATCCGCCATCACCATCCCCCCGGAGTGGATGCCGAGGTGCCTCGGGAAGCCGTCGAGTCGGACACACATGTCATAGATGAGGTCGGTCGTCAGCCCCGGCGGCAACTCGAGTTCCTCGGCCAAGCGCTGCGGCTTGCGGGTGTCTACGTAGCGGGTGAGGCCGCTCACCTGAGCCTGGGTGAGCCCGAACGCCTTGCCGACGTCCTGGAGCACGGACCGCGCTCGATAGGTGATGACGTTGGCAACCATGGCCGCCCGCTCCCGTCCATAGCGCTGGTAGCAGTACTGGATGACCTCCTCGCGGCGCTCCGCCTCGAAGTCGACGTCGATGTCCGGAGGGCGGGCCCGCTCCTCTGAGAGGAAGCGCTCGAACGGCAGGTTGAGGCGTATCGGATCGACCCTCGTCAGCCCGAGACAGCGACACACCGCAGAGTCGGCACCGGAGCCCCGGATCTGGCAATAGATGTCACGGGACCGTGCGAACTGCACGATGTCCCACACCACGAGGAAGTAGCCACCGAACTCGAGCTCTTCTATGACCTTCAGCTCGTGGTTGAGCCGTTGCTCGGCCCGCCACTCCACGCCACCGGCGCCGTCTGGGTAGACCTCCTGAGCTCCCTCGAACACGAGGTGTCGCAGGTATTCGGACTCGGTGGTGAACGACCCGGGGAGTCCGTAGTCGGGAAGCCGCGGTGCTACCAGCGCCAGGTCAAAGGCAAGATCGGCCCCAAGTCGCCCTGCCCTTCGTACCGCCCCCGGATAGCGAACGAAACGTTGCTCCATCTCTTGGGGAGACTTGAGGTAACGCTCATCTGAGGCAGGCCGGTATCCATCGTTGGCGTCGAGGTCGCGCCTGCCGCCGATGGCGGCCAGAACCTCGGAGAGGTCCGCCTGCGACCGGTCGTGGTAGTGGGCGTTGTTGGTGGCGATGGTTGGAGCATTGAGACGACGGGCGGCCTCTGCCATGAGATCGTTACGCGGGTCGTCCTCGGGCATCCCGTGATGCCACAACTCGACGTAGAAGCGACCCCCGAAGATCTCCCTGAGGCGAGAGCCCTCTCGCAGCGCGCCGTCGAGGTCCCCGGCCTGTGCCGCCCGCGCCATGGCTCCTTGGTGGCACCCAGACAACGCCACCAAGGGGCCAACGGCCGCGGCCTCCGCGACATCGCCCCAGTCGTAGACGGGACGATCCTTGCGTCCCCGGAACTGGGCCTTGGACACCAAATGGCTGATGGCTCCATACCCCTGGGGAGAGGAGGCCAACAGGACGAGATGATCGGCCTCCGCCATCGCCGTCGGCTTCGACCCGTGCATCGGATGCGTCCGCCCGCGCCGCTTCTCCGGCTCGGCTATCTCCGCCTCCCCCGGCCCTGGTATCGGGTCTTCGTCTTGGTCTTCGTTGGCGTTCGCCGCCATGCTGATTTCGGTGCCATACACCGCCGGCAACCCAGTGACAGTGGCCGCCTGATGGAAGCGGACCGCCCCCCGAAAGCCATCGTGGTCGGTGACGGCCAGGGCCGTGTACTCCAGATCGACCGCCCGCTGCACCAGCTCCTCTGCCCACGAGGCCCCGTCCTGAAAGGAGTAGTTGGTGTGACAGTGCAGCTCGGCGTACATGGGGAATCACTCTAGTCGAACATATGTTCGACAGCTCTCCTCCCCCTCCAGGGTGAC
>JAZFSG010000019.1:0-2149 GCA_036446035.1 Acidimicrobiia bacterium
AGCCTGCGGCGCCGGCTGTTCCCGTGGGCGCTCGGCTTCGCCGCGGTGATGTTGATAATCACCGTTATGGCGATCTTCGCCGGAGATCCTGAGCCGGAACCCGACCTCGTCGGCAGCCCTTCGGCGACCCAGCAACCGATCACTGCCGGCCTCGCCACAGATGAACCTGCCCCGGACTTCGACGCAGATTCCTTCGACGGCTCTGTGTTCCGCCTCTCGGAACACCAGGCACAGGACGGTCGTCCTGTCCTTCTCAACTTGTGGGCCTCTTGGTGCTTCCCGTGCCGAGAAGAGATGCCCGCCATCGATGCCGTTGCCGCCAACCACCCCGAGGTGCTCTTCGTCGGCGTAGCGGTCGAGGACGATCCTGTCGAGGCCGAGAAGTTCGCAGACGAGATAGGTGTTTCCTACCTGCTCGCCATAGACGAATCCGGTCAGGTCAGCGGGAAGTACCCGGCACTCGGTCTCCCTGCCACTTTCCTGATCTCATCGGAGGGGCGGGTCATTGCCAAGCTATTCGGCGGAGCCAGCGAAGCGACCTTCGAGGAGTTCCTCGGCTATCTCGACAGCTAGCGGTCGGACCATTCCGGAGGGCGCTTGTCGAGGAACGCCGCTATCCCCTCGGAAGCGTCTTCGGTGAGCGCGACCGCAGTCAGTCCGTTGTGGAGGTAGTCGAGAGCCGCATCGAATGGCATGTCCTCGGCGGCGTAGAAGGCGTCACGCCCCATCCGCAGCGCAGCACCGCTCTTGGCGGCCAAGGTCTCGACCGTCTCGTCAACAACAGCGTCGAGTTCGGACGGAGCGACGACTCGCGAGGCGAGTCCCAGACGAAGCGCTTCCGCGGCGTCGATACGCCTCCCAGTGAGCATTAGCTCCAGAGCAGGCTTGGGCCCGACCGCTCTCATCACGGCTGGTGTGATCATCATCGACCACAGGCCGACATCGACCTCCGGAGAGCCAAGGGTGGCTCCCTCAGCGACGATGACGATGTCGCACATGGCGGCGAGGCCAAAGCCACCGCCGAGCGCGTGGCCATTGACTCGGGCAATGGTCGGCTTGCCGGCAGCTCGAAGCGCCCGCATCAATGACGCCAGGGCCCCCCGTTGCGCATGGAGGCCGATGGCATCGTCGAAGAAGCCACCCTTGAGGTCGCCGCCTGCCGAGAAGGTTCTGTCACCGGCGCCCGTGACGACGATGACACGCACCGAGTCGTCGGCGGCAGCCCGTTCAACGGCATCGCGCAAATCGAGCATCCCCTCGGCTGAGAGCGGATTGTGCCGGTCGGGATCGTCGATGGTGATCGTCGCTCGTGGCGGCGATAGCTCGTAGCCGATCAGTTACTTCCTCCAGCTGGATCTGGTCCAAGCCTAGGCGCCCGCCGGCCCGTCGGTCTTCGGCCCCGAAGCGCTGGTACCTTGCGCTTCGTGGCTCTCCTTGGTGTAGTTCTTGCGGTCGCCGTGGTCATCGCTCTCGCACGCGGAGGGCGCCTAACCAACCTCGCCGCGATCGCGCTGCTGGCATGGCCACTGCTATTCGTCGCTGCGGCCATGCAAATCGGGGCGGAGCTACTCCCCGACGACCGTTCGTGGTCCCGTTCCAGCGCGGTAGCTCTGATCCTTGGCTCCTACGTCCTCCTGCTGATCGTCATCTACGTCAACAAGGAGCGCACCGGTCTGTGGCTAGCCGGACTAGGAATCCTGCTCAACTTCCTGGTAATCGGTGTGAACTCTGGCATGCCCGTTTCCGCCGAAGCCGCGTCTCTCGCTGGCGGCGGGGAGGCTGAGCTCGTGTTCGACGCCAAACACGTCGCGCTCGATGCCGATAGCCGCCTGGCGTTTCTCGCAGATGTCATCCCCGTGAGCGCGCTTGGTCAGGTCCTATCCATTGGAGACGTCTTCTTAGCGGTGGGCCTAGGGCGCTTCCTCGAAGCGGAGCTCCGGACACGTCACTGGCTGCGCGATGCCGGCGCCGGCCGACCCGGCTCGGCCGCCGGTCAATGAGCGATGACGGCCGATCGAACTAGGGCTCGACGCAGCGCCTTGACCACTTCGGGATCGAAGTCGTAGGCAGCACCACGATGCAGGGTCTCAATGGCCTCGAGAGGGCTGAGGCCCATCTCGAGGGTTGCCTGGTCGTAGGCGCTGGCGAC
>JAZFSG010000020.1:0-22934 GCA_036446035.1 Acidimicrobiia bacterium
CACAGGATGTTCGGGGAGGGCCAGGTGTGTCTACTCAAGATGCACCCTCTGACCGACCCGCTGGGGCCTGTGTTCGAGGCTCTGTTCGCGCCGCTGATCGATGCCGGCTACTTCGCCATGTGTCACGGCGGCGCCGACGTCGGCGAATACCTCGTCCGCCACGCCGGCATCGACACCGTCCACGTCACCGGGGGAGAGAAGACCCACGACGCCATCGTCTTTGGCCGCGGCCCCGAGGGCGCGGAGAGAAAGCAGCGCGATGAGCCGCTGATCACCAAGGAGGTCACGAGTGAGCTCGGCAATGTGACTCCAACCATCGTCGTCCCCGGCCCTTGGACCGAGCGCGACATCGCCTACCAGGCGGAGCACCTGGCGACCATGAAGCTGCATAACAGCGGCTTCAACTGCATCGCCTCCCAGGTGATGGTTCTCCCCGAGGAGTGGGAGAGCTCGGGGAAGCTCGTCGACGCGGTTGCGGCTGTGATGCAATCCCTGCCGCCCCGAGATTCCTACTACCCGGCGGTTGAAGAGCGGCAACGGAAGTTCGCGGCCGCCTATCCGCAAGCTCAGACGCTTGGGGGCGACGCCTCCCGGACGCTGGTGAGGGGCCTCGACCCTGCCGGCGACGAGTATTGCTTCCGGACTGAGGCCTTCGGCCCGATGTATGGACAGACCAGCCTCCCAGGTAAGACCGCGGCGGAGTTTCTCGACGCCGCGGTCGAGTTCTGTAACTCGAAGCTGTGGGGAACGCTGGCGGTCGACATCCTCATCCACCCTCGGACCATCAAGAAACTTGGCAGCCAGCTCGACGACTTCGTCGCCAGGCTGCGATACGGCACAGTCGGAGTAAACGCTTGGAACGGAGTTGGGTTCTTGCTTGGTTCAACGCCGTGGGGGGGGTACCCCGGCAGCACGGCACAGGACATCCAGAGCGGCATCGGCTTCGTCCACAACGCCCTGCTCTTCTCCAGTCCGCAGAAGTCGGTCGTCTACGGGCCGTTCCGCCCCTTTCCGCGAACCCTGGCCTCGGGGAACCTGCACATATCGCCGAAGCCGCAGTGGTTCGTTACCAATCGCCAGGCCCACCAGGTAGGCCGCAAGATCACCAAGCTCGTAGCAGACCCGGGCGTCAAGCACCTGCCGGGGCTCTTCGCGTCGGCGTTGCGGGGGTAAGCCGGCACAGGTCGGATTGTCTCTTTCGACGCGGCGTTGCCAGCTGCCGACTAGTCGAGGTTCAGGCCGAGCGCTCCTTGGCGATTCGAGCGATGTCGAGGCGCCGCACCGCTCGCAGCCCCGGCCACTGCGAGATGAGGGCAACCGCCAACATCGCCACGGCCGACCACACGAGCGTGGTCCACTGCATGAAGAGGTCGAAGCGGAAGAGGTCGGTAGCGAAGCTGCCCATCGCCAGCGATGACATCCAGTAGCCGACCACCAGGCCGGGCGGGATGCCTATCAGCGCCACGACCAGGTTCTCTGAAGTGATGAGGCGGGAGATGGTCCCCTTGTCCATGCCCTCAGCCATCAGCGTCGCCACCTCCCGCTTGCGCTCGGCGATGTTGACGCTCATGGCGTTGAAGATGAGGGCGAACGCCATGGCTGCGCCGAAGACGAGCATCACTCCTACAAAGCCGTAGAACAGACCCATGTAGTCCTGGAGCATGTCGTAGAGGGCCTTGGCGTCACGGAACGCCGCCACCTCGGGCAGTTCGGATAGCTGCTGTCTTATCTCGGCCCGATCGGCATCCGCAGTGAATTGCACCAATGCAGATGTCGCCGCCAGCTCTCCGCCGGCGAAAGCGGTGGCGGCGGGACGGGAGGCGTAGACCAGAGTGCCCATCGGCTCGTCGACGAAGGCGACAACCGGCGCCGCCACCGAGACGCCGAGGTCGGGCGCGGTGAGAGAGACGAAGTCGCCGACCTCGATGTCGAGTAGCCCCGAGAGGGCTCGGCCGGCAACGACCCCATCGTCGCTGAGGTCGAACTCGGTGTTTCCGTCGTAGAAGGCGTGCATGTCGGTGTCGGCTTCCAGGATGATCAGCGAGGTGCCGTACTGGTCACCATTGGCCGTGACCGACACCGGTACCTCCAACGAGGGCTCGGCGCGATCTACTCCGGGGACTTCGGTTAGGGCAGCAACCCGATCGGTATCGACCGGTGCCGTGAAGTAGACGCGGGCGTCCTCACGCTGGATGTCGAAGAACTGGCGATCGACGATGTGACGGACGGTGTCGATCATCCCCCACGAAACCAGCACCAGCATGAGGGACAGGACGATGCCAAGGATCGTGTACAGGGTGCGACGCGGCGAGCGCTCGACGCCGCGCATCGCCATGCGCCACCTGATGGGCAACCTGCGTAGCGGGGGAAGCAGTCGCTCCGGGATCGAGAGTCGGCCCCTCCCGGTTGGGGTGTTGCCGCGCATCACCTCGGCGGGGACCATCCGCGACGCTGTCCTGGCGGGCGCTAGCGACGCCGCCAGGGCCACGAACAGCCCGACCAGCAGGCCGATGATCGCGGTAGTTGGCCGGAACTCGATGACCTTCGTGGGTACCGAGATGATTCCGATGTACCACCCCGTGATGAGACGGGCCAACACTGCTCCCGCCACGACGCCGGGGATGGCGCCCGCCAACGCCGGGAGCACTCCATACCCCAGGTAGTGGCGGCGGATCTGGCGGCGGGTGTAGCCCTCGGCCAACAGGATGCCGATCTGCGGCCGCTGGGCGTAGACGAGCCGGTTGATCATGACGTATGCCGCCATCGAGGCTGCAGCCAGGAACAGGATGGGGAAGAACAGCGACATCTCCTCGAAGCCCTGGAGGTCTTGCTCCAGAGCGGCGTTCGAAGCTTGCTCCTCGCGGGTGTAGGTCTCGACGGCGCCCGAATCCCGGGCGAGCGTCGTTAGCTCGGCCGTGAGGGCAGCGTTCACGTCGCCATCTGAGTAGTAGACAACGACCTCGTTTGGCGGAATGGACAGGAGCCGGCTGGCCGTCTCCGGGGAGGCGAAGATGACACCGAAGTCGTCAGGTGAGGTGAGCAGGTCCTGACGGGTGCGGGCAGGCCAGATGTACTCGGGGGAAGAGACGACGCCGGCGACATCCACTGTGATCCAGCCGTCGCCGTCGTGAACGTCGAGGGCATCGCCGGGAGTCAGGGCAAATTCGTCGGCAAGGTGCTCCTCGACGAGAACCCCGCTGGGTTGTGCTGCGTCGAGGTAGGTCCCGTCGAGGACCTTGACCTGGTTGACCGTTGGCTGCCCGGCGGCCGGGACGGACACGATGCGACCCAGGAGCTTGTGGTCCCCGAGCCGGAATGGCGCATCTCCGACGGACCGCAGTTCGACGGACTCGACGCCGTCGATCGCCGCCGCCTCTTCGGCGAAACCGATCGGGTCGCCGCCGGCGACGAAGAGATTGGCGAAGCGGAACTCAGTCGCCGTTTCCCCGTACGAGGCCTCCAGGTTGCGGAAAGAGTCGTAGGTGGCGCCGTAGACGGTGACGCCGAGGAACACGGTGACTGCTATCGCCAGGAACTGCGCTCGCTGCCTCCTGGCATCTCGCAGCAGCTTGCGGTGCAGCGTTGTCACCAGTTGAGCTCCCCAGCCGCCACCGGCTGGCGATTGAGATGGTCGTCGGCTACCTCACCGGAGTGCAATCGGATGACGCGATCTGCCATGTCGCCGATGACGGCGTTGTGGGTCACCACCAGGATCGTCTTGCCCTCTTCTCGGTTAAGGCGGTGGAGCAAGTCGAGGATCAGTCGCCCCGTCTCGAAATCGAGCTCGCCCGTCGGCTCGTCACACAACAGCAGCGGGGTCTGCTTGGAGAGGGCGCGGGCGATGGCCACTCGTTGTTGCTCGCCGCCAGACAGCTGGCCGGGGAAGTGGTCCAGGCGGTCTCCAAGGCCCACCTGCTCCAGAGCCCGGTGGGCGCGAGCGGATGCCTCGTTGGCGGTGAGTTCGGCCGCCAGTTCGACGTTCTCGAGAGCGGTGAGCGTCGGGATCAGGTTGAAGAACTGGAAGACGAAGCCAACAGAGCTGCGACGAAACACGGTCTTGGCCTCGGCGTCGAGAGCCCCAACATCGACGCCGCCGACCCGCACCGTTCCCGCGGTCGGGCTGTCGATGGAGCCGATCAGGTTCAGCAGGGTTGTCTTGCCGGAGCCGCTTGGCCCGAGGATCACGGCGAACTGTCCGTTGGGGATCGACACCGTGGTCTCCTTGAGGGCATGAACAGCGGTCGTTCCCTCGCCGTAGGTCTTGGCAACCAGTTCCAGCTCTATCGACATATGTCCTCCAGGTGTGTCTCCGTTTCAGCGTAAGCGCTCTCGACATGGCTCTCCGAGGGCGAAAGTCCCTACTCATGGAGGGCGTCGCCTTCGTGGAGGCTGCTGAGTCGTAGCCTGAACCCATGACCGAGCACCTGTCTGACCGCGGTCGCCGGCTGGTCGACGAATCGCCGATGGCCGAGTACATCCTGACCCACTTCGAACACCTCGAGGACGAGTGGGATGCCGAGACCAATCCCGATGGGTACATCGGCCTGTGCGTCGCCGAGAACAAGCTGGTGTGGGACCTAATCGAGCCCAAGCTGACGGCCCCGCGTGCTGTCCCCAAGTCGGCTGTCGAGTACGACGCCATGATCGGCAGCGAGACATTTCGCCAGCAGCTGGCCGAATTCCTGGGGCGGCGCCTATTCGGGCGCCAGGTGTTGCCGGAACACCTTGCAGCGCTCGGCGGTGCCGGGTCTGTGCTCGAGCTGCTGTTCTATGCCATCGCCGATGCCGGAGACGGAGTGCTGGTGCCGACGCCGAGCTACACCGGGTTCTGGGCGGACCTGGAGACCCGCAACGAGCTGACGATCATCCCGGTGCACACGTCGTTGGCGGACCAGTTCCAACTGCGACCGGAGCATCTCGAGGCCGCCTACGAGTCTGCCGACCGGCCGGTCAAGGCGCTGCTGTTCACCTCGCCAAGCAATCCGCTGGGGCGGGTCTACACCCGAGACGAGATCGAAGAGGTTCTGGTGTGGGCTGGGGTCAAGGGCATTCATGTCGTATTCGATGAGCTCTTCGCTCTGTCGACATATGGCGAGTCGTCGTTCGTCAGTGCGGCGGCGCTGCGCCCGGCGCTGGGAGATCGCCTCCACCTGGTGTGGGCTGTGAGCAAGGATCTGGCAGCGAGCGGCCTGCGCTGCGGAGTGTTGTTCTCTGAGAACGAGGAGGTAATCGAGACGGTCGATGGGCTCTCCTACTGGGCAAGCATTTCGGGAGACACTCAATACGTGATCGGTCAGATGGTTTCCGATGGTGCTTGGACCGACCGATTCTTCGAGGAGAGCAGCGCCGACTCGGCGACGCCTACGCCAAGGTCACAGCTGCCCTTGGCGAGGCGTCCATTCCTTATCTTCCGGCGGAAGCAGGGTTCTTCTTCCTGCTCGACCTCAGGTCGTTTCTGGACGAGGTGACCTGGGAGGCGGAGGATGCTCTGTGGCGTCGGTTCCTCGCCGAGGCCAACGTCAACATCACTCCGGGTTCGGCATGTCACAACGGGGAGCCCGGATTCATGAGGCTGTGCTTCCCATGCGTGCCGCCGGAGGCAGCGGTTGCTGCAGTGGCACGCCTGGCTCGAGTGCTTTCGGCTGGCTGAGCTCGCGGGGTCTTCTCAGCTGCGATACTGGGGACAACAACTCGGGAGGAGAGGTATGCCTGAGGAACTCGTGGGAGCCGTGAGCCATTACTTCGGCAAGCCGGGGGTAGCCGGCATCGAGCTAACCGCCGAGCTCGAGGTGGGTGACACGATTCATGTGCTGGGTCACACGTCCGATTTCACCCAGCGGATCGATTCGATTCAGGTCGAGCACGAGAGTGTCGACACGGCCACGGCCGGCGACTCGATCGGCGTCAAGGTGGCGGAGCGAGTCCGGGAACACGACCAGGTATTCGTCGTTACCGCGGACTAGCCGTCGGTCTGCTTCGACGTGGTGCTGCCGCGTCATCGCAGGCATGGCAGGATGGCGTCATGGAGACAGCTGACTTCGTCGTGATCGGTGGCGGTATCGCCGGCGCCTCGGCCGCCTACGAGCTGGCGGTGCACGGCCGGGTGGTGCTGGTGGAGGCCGAGGCCACTTGTGGCTACCACACCACCGGACGCTCGGCTGCGGTGTTCACCGTTGCCTACGAGCACGACGCCGTCCGCCTGCTAACCATGGCCAGTCGTTCCTTCCTGGAGAGTCCTCCCGAGGATTTTGCGGACGCGCCGATCCTGAGCCCACTGCCGATGCTCCTCATCGGGCGCGAAGATCAGCGGGAGCGAGTCGAAGAAGAGGTGGCTGCCACCGCGAAGCTGGTTCCCTCGGTGCGCCAGATCGATGGCGGCGAGGCCGAGGCTCTGTGCCGCGTGCTGCGGAAGGGCTACGTGGATGCTGCGTTGCTCGAACCCGATTCCTACGCCGTCGATGTCGATGTTCTCCATCAGGGCTTCCTACGGGGCCTCCGCCAGCGCGGGGGAGTGATCAACACCGACTGGCGGGTAGCGACCCTTGCTTCCGACAAGTCCGGCTGGACTGTCTCGAACGGCGAGGTGACCGTTTCCGCCGAAGTTGTCGTTAACGCTGCTGGCGCCTGGTCGGATGTAGTGGCCTCTCTCGCTGGAGCGAACACCGTCGGCCTCGTCCCGAAGCGTCGGACGGCCTTCACCTTCGGTGCACCCGACGACCTCGACACATCGGGCATGCCGATGGTCATCGACGTTGATGAGCAGTTCTACTTCAAGCCAGAGGGCCCGCAGTTTCTGGCGTCGCTGGCTGAGCTGACCCCTATGGAGCCCCAGGACGTGCGGCACGAAGAGATCGATGTGGCGCTGGCCATCGAGCGCATCGAGGCCGCCACGACTCTGGAGATTCGCCATGTTCGCAGCGCGTGGGCCGGACTCCGCACCTTCGCTTCAGACGGCCTGCCGGTGGTCGGTGAGGATCCCGGACAGCCTGGGTTCTATTGGCTAGCCGGTCAAGGCGGCTTCGGGATCATGACTTCGCCGGCGATGTCGCGGGCCGCCGCCGGACTCGTTGTCGACGGGCAGCTTCCGCCCGATCTAGTGGACCTGGGCGTGACGCCCGAGGCGTTGTCGCCGGGGCGGCTGCTTACCTAGCTGCCGAGCCCGATCTTGGTGAGGAAGGCCTCTGAGGACGGTTCGCGGCCGAGGAAGCCGCGCAGAAGGTCGAGGCCGTCGATGGTGCCACCCTTGGCGAGGATGGCCTCGCGATAGCGCATCCCGACCTCTGGGTTGAGCACGCCCTCGTCCTCGAATACCGAGAACATGTCATCCCCGTAGACCTTGGACCACAGGTAGCCGTAGTAGCCGGCGACGTAGCCGTCGCCCATCATGTGGCCGAAGCTGGCTCCCATGTGGGTATCCGGGTGTGGCGGTACCAGTGCCATCCCGATGTGTTTGTCATAGGCCTCGTCGGCATCGGTAGGACCGTCGCCGGCATGTAGCTCCAGGTCGTAGTGACCGTAGAAGACCTGGCGCAGCGTCTTGAGAGCGATGTTCTGGTCGCGAGCCGCCACCATCTTGTCGATGAGGTCGCCCGGAAGGGGCGCACCTGTTATGTAGTGGCGGGCGAAGCGATTGAGCACCTCCGGCTCCCACATCCAGTTCTCCATGATCTGAGATGGGGCCTCAACGAAGTCGCGTTCCGTCTGAGTGCCGGAGAACCTCGGCAGTTCCACCTCGGTCAGGACGTTGTGCAGAACATGCCCGAACTCGTGGAACAGCGTGACGGCCTCGCTGTGCTTCAGAAGAGAAGGCGTGTCTTCGGTCGGCTTGGTGAAGTTGGCGGCGACGGCGGCCACCGGGCTGCGATAGCCGGACGGCGTCGACACTCCTGCGTGCAAGCGCCAGCAGGCGGCGTGGCTGTACTTGCCGGTCCGGGGATGGAGGTCGGCGTAGTAGTGGGCTAGGTGCTCACCGGAGGACCGATCCGAAATCGCGTATACGGAGACATCTGGGTGCCAGGCCTTGGGGTCGTCGACCTCCGTGAAGTCGATGTTGAACATGTCGCCGCAGATGTCGAACATGCCGTCGACGACGGCTTGGAGCGGGAAGTACTCGGCGACCTCGTTGTCGTCGACGCCGTAGTCCTGCTTGCGCTGCAGCGTGTCGTAGTAGCCCCAGTCCCAGGCCTTCAGCTCCTCACCCGGGTGGTCCTTGTCCATCATCTGCTGGAGCGCCGCCAGCTCCTTGGTTCCGAGCTCGGTGAGACCGGGGATTATGGAGGCGTAGAAGTCGGCGACGGCCTTGGGGTCGGCCATCTTGATCTCCATGGCGTAGTCGGCGAAGGTCTCGTAGCCGAGCTTGCGCGCCATCTCCCAGCGCAGTTCAACTGCCTCGTTGAGGAGCGGCAGGTTGTCGCTGGCCGCGCGATTGAGGAACTTGAACTGAAGCTGTTGGCGGAGTTCTCGGTTGGTGGCTTCCCCGATGAAGGGCACGTAGTCGGGATAGGCAACGGTGACGAGGTAGGTGCCGTCGACCTTTCCGGGAGCCAGGCGCTCGACGTAGCTATCCGGTAGTCCGTCGAGCTCGTCGCGCGTGACCTCTATGCCGTCCTCGAACTCCGAGAGGTTGGTCTCGTAGGCGACGGTGAGCTCGATGATGCGCTTCTTGAGGGTCTCAACGGCGTCGCGATCCTCCTGGTCGAGCTCCTGGCCGGCCCTTCGGAAGTCCCTGAGCAGGCGTTCGAGGTTGCGTTGCTTCTCTCCGTCGAGAGCGGCTGCCTCCTCTGTGGTGCTGTAGGCCTTGACTGCTGCGTAGAGATCGCCACGGAATGCCAGCCCGGCCATCCACTTCTCCATCGTCTCTTCGGCCTCGGAACCAGCTTTGCGAATGTCCTCTTCGGGGTGCACCTGGGACATGTAGCCGCCAACGCCGTAGCCGTCGTTGACGGCCGTGATCGCTTGGTCGAGGGGAGCGAGCGTGGTGGTGTAGGTGCGGGCATCGCCTGCCTCGAGGACGCTGTCGATGAGCGCTTCGCCGTGGGCGATCGCAGTGTCGACCACCGCCTTGGCGCGTTCGGGAGTCATGTTGGTGTAGTCGTTGAGCATCGGGGGAGCGTAGTTCTCGTTTCTCCCCCCTTGGGGGGAGCAACGGCAGGGATCGGCGCGAGAAAAGGGTCGCCCGCAGTTCGACCCCCTCCGGCCCTTCGGGCCACCTCCCCCTGATCGAGCCTCGTAACGGTCTGGCGAAGGGCAGTCGCCCGCCGTTCGACCCCCTTCGGCCCACCTCCCCCTGATCGAGCCTCGTGACGGTCTGGCGAAGCGCGGTCGCCGGCAGTTCAACGCCCTTCTGCCCTTCGGGCCACCTCCCCCTGGAGGGGGAGGATTGCGCGAGAAAGGGACCGCCCGCAGACGGTCCCTTTCTTCGTTCGAGTGTCTTGCCTTACTTGGCGAAGACGTCGGGGAGTTGACGTACTCGAATCGACTGGAATCGCAGCACGTGGATGATCGTGCCGAGACCCAGGGTGATGCCGAACAGGTAGAGCCCAACACCGAAGCGTCGGAATCCTTCGAGGACCCTGGCCCATCTTTCGACGGATTCGAGTTCCCATGTCCCAACGTTGGATGCAGCAACGAAGTGCAGCACCACAGCGCCGGCGATGATCATCATGCCCATTGCCATCGAGGCGATGAACAATTTGGCAGTTACCGGCATCTTCAGCGTCTGGACGTTGGAGCCCGTTGCCTCCTGGATGTCGCCTCCGCCCTTGCGGAATCGTCCCAGGATGCGTGCGACGGCGAATGAGATCGCCGAGAACACTGCGAGGAACCCAATGAACCCAAAGGCCGCGATGTAGTGACCCAGCTGAGCTGCGTCTTCGAAGTCAGCCGCTGAGCTGGCATCCGCGATAGTCGACGCCCTCACGAAGGCGAGGATGAGCGCTACTGGGAAGGCCATCACTGCCATGATGAACATGGGTGCCCACATGCGGTTACCCATCTTCTGCGGCTTGTTGTAGCCGAGGCTCTTGCCACTGACCTCAACGTCGAAGTCTGGTCGTGTCTTGGTAGTTGTCATGTCTTTACCTCCTTTCGAGGGCTAGCGCCCAGTCCTGACGAAGTCGGTGACCATGTCGAACTGGAATCGCAGGACGTTGCCGATAGTGACGAGGGCGAGCACGATGCCTGTCAGCAGCGAACCGAGTGCGAATTCACGCAGCGGTCCGAGCCAAGCGAGCCACGAAGCGAACGACTGTGAGCTGTCCACTCCTGCGGCCACGATGTAGAGCAGGAACTGTGCCATCGACAGCATCAGGCCAAGGGCCATGAAGCCAACGAAGAGCTTCGCCGTGATCGGCATCTTGAGGGTCTGGATCGGAACTCCGAGTCCCTTCTGTACTTCGCCTCCGCCGGAGCGCAGGCTGGCCAGAATCGAACCGAGAAGGAACGAGATCCCTGCCAGCAACATGCCTTCGCCGAGGAACTGCACGCCTGCGGTCCACGCTTGGGCTGCCTGGTGGGTGCCGTCGGACAACGCACTGGACCATGCCAGCGAGATGAATCCACCGACGATCACCAGCATGTAGCCCATGGCGACCATGGGGAACCACATTGTCCTCGCCATGCGATGGACGGGTAGTTGGTCGGGTATGTCTGCCGTCTCGGTCGCCTTGCCGTACGGGGTGTCTATGTCACCTCGCGGGGTTAGCGACTTCGTCTCGGCCTTGAGACCGGGGAGCGACTCCTTGATGGCGTCGATCCGCAGCCACAGCCTGACAAGGATTCCAATCAGGATCACGCTGATAGCCAGCTTGATCGTGCCCAGTCCGACCGTGGTCAAACCGAACGACCAAGCCAGCGTCTCAACAGCTGAAAGTGAATTGGAATCGTTGGCGGCAACGATGTTGGCGATCAGGGTGACTGCCAGCACCATGAGGCCGACGAAAGCGAGGGCGAACCCCACCTTGCGGTGGTTGGATTGCGCTCGATAGTCGGCTCCGGCACTTGGCCGGATGAGTGTGTCGAATCTTGCGGTCATAAGACCTCCTTCCAGATTCGCGTGTACTTCACCCTGAATTGAACCGGAGATCGGGGGAGGTGGGGGTAAAACTGTCGGCCTGCCGACAAACATTGTCGGCCCGGGAGTCAATGTGGCGGATGCTGGGCTCTTCGCTTCTCCCCCCATAGGGGGGAGTACCGGCCGTAGGCCGGGGAGGGGGGCTTCCGCGCGGGAGCTTTAGCCTGGCCGCGGAACGGGTGCCGCGCAGAAGCCCCCCTGCCAGATTCGTCGCAGAGCGACCGTCGACTCCTTTCGAGTCCTACTCGGACTCGACGAGCGTCTCCGTCGAGTCGTCCTTCGGACGACGCCTTCTGCCACCTCGCTGCGCTCGGCCACCTCCCCCTAGGGGGGAGGAAACGGTGCGATTGGCCCGACACCGTCACTATTCGTGTCTCCCCACCCCGCGGGCAGAGCGAGCCTTGAGGCGAGTACCGGCGTAGGCCGGGGAGGGGGGCCTCCGTGCGGGAGTATCGGCCGTAGGGCGAAATGCCCACCCACGCAGGCGGGGGAGGATGGGTCGCCTTGAGGCCTCAGGCGTGAGCGGCCAGGGCGTCGCGGTTGAGCACGGTGATCTTGCGATAGCCGGTGTCGACGGCTTTGGACTTCTTGAGCTGGGCCAGCGCCTCATTGATGGACTGGCGACTGGTGCCGAGGAGGGTGGCGATCGAGCTCTGGCTGAGATGGACGTCACCGTATTGGTCGGCCTCGTCCGCCAGAAGAGCCGCTACCTGCTCGACGACCGTGCGGTTCATGAGCCGCAGCACGCGGCGTTGCGTCTTCTCCAGCTGGTCGAGCCCAGCCACCAGCCACCGCAGCGCCAGCTTGGGGTGGGCCATCAGCAGCGGAAGCAGCTTGTTTCTGTCGAGCCGAAAGGCGGTGACGGGGCCAAGGGCCCTGGCAGACGAGTAATAGGGCTGTTCCCGGAAGAGCGCGATGTCACCGATAACGGAGCCCTCGCCGACACGACCAACGATGCGCGGTTGGTCCGTCCCTTCGCGGCTCAACTCGACCGTCCCCTTCTCCACGATGTACGCGGCGTCCGAATCAGCTCCCTCGCGGAAGAGATAGGTGCCCGGATACTTCTCGATCACTTCTCCAGCCTCACCAAGCGCTGCCAGGTCTTCGGGGGAGAGGGGCAGGTAGTCGGTGCGACCGAAGGACTTGGCCAGCCAGGCGTAGTGCTGTTCTTCCATGCTCCACTCAACAAATGTCGGGTGCCCGTCCCTCCCAATTGTCGCACAACCGACAGTGATGTGGCAACCCAGTTGGGGAGGCCGTTATTGCTTATGTGAAGGTCACAGGCGTTTTCGAAGGAGGCGGAGTCCGGGGTATCGCCCTGGCCGGCGCCGCCGCAGCCGCGCTCGAACGTGGCATCGAGATCCCCAGAGCAGTCGGCACCTCGGCCGGCGCCATGGTGGCCTCGTTGGTTGCGGCTGGATATGAGCCAGACGAGCTACGGCGCGCCGTCTGCAAGATCGATTGGCCCGGCTTGCTCGACCCGGTGCCCGGCTACCGCATACCGGTCTTGGGCAAGCACCTCGCCCTGCTGCGGTGGAGGGGTTTCTATCGAGGCGAGGCGATCGAGGAGACATGGCGCGGTCTCCTGGCAGCCAGAGGGATCAGAACCTTCGGTGATCTCGAGGAGGGTGCCTTGCGAATCGTTGTCACCGACGTCAGTCACTCCAAGGGGGTCGTGTTTCCGGGGGGGCTCGCCGACTACGGCATCGCTCCGGAGAGCTTCTCCATCGCTAGGGCCGTTCGGATGTCGTCGGCCATTCCCTTCATGTTCCGACCGGTCCCGCTGCGCGACAGGCTGAACAGAGAGAAGATCATCTTCGCCGATGGTGCCATGGCGGCGAACTTCCCTGTTGGCCTGGCAACAGGGGACCTGCCGGCCCTGGGGTTCGTGCTGGCCACTGACCATGTGGAACATCCACATGTTGAGGTCAGGGGCCCGGCCTCGCTCGCACGGGCGGTCATCCTCTCCGGCATAAAGGCCCGCTACACGCTTCCCCGGCCACAAGATGCGAGCAAGCGGATCCTCCAGATTCCGGTCAACGGCGATCTCGATTTCGACCTCTCCCCGAAGCAGGCTCGCCGGGTCTTCGATCGAGGCCGAGCTGCCGCCGTGGAACAGCTCGACCGAGAGCCCGTGATCGTGAACTAAGCACCGGCCGGGTGTGCCAAGCTGTATCCATGCGATCCGACAAGGTGACTTTCACCAACGCCCAAGGCCAGCTGTTGGCCGGCCGTATCGACTACCCGGTCACCGGGGACCCCATCGCTTTCGCCGTGTACGCCCACTGCTTCACCTGCACCAAGAACCTGCGGGCCATAGGTCGCATCAGCGAGACTCTGGCCCTTCACGGCATCGCCACGCTGAGGTTCGACTTCGCTGGGCTTGGCGAAAGCGAAGGAGAATTCGCAGACACCAACTTCTCGACGAACGTTGACGACCTGGTGGCGGCAGCGGCGTTCCTGGCTCGTGAGCACCAAGCCCCCGAGTTGGTGATCGGCCATTCGCTCGGCGGCGCCGTTGCGCTCGTGGCAGCTTCGTCCGTCGAGTCGATCCGCGCCGTGGTGACGATCGCCGCCCCGGCCAGCGCCGACCACGTCACAAGGCACATCGCCGACGACCTGGAGAGGATCGAACGGGAGGGAGAGGCGGAGGTCCTGGTGGCCGGCAGGCCATTCGTCATCAGTCAGCAGCTGATCGACGACACCCGGCACGTCGATCTTGGGGACGCCATCACCAACCTCGGTCGCCCGTTGCTTGTTCTGCACTCTCCGGTCGACAACACGGTTGGGGTCGAGAACGCCGCCGAGATCCTTGGCCACGCCAGGCATCCCAAGAGCTTCGTCTCTCTCGACAAGGTCGATCATCTCATCTCGGATGACAACGACGCCCGCTACGTCGCCGAGCTCATCGCGTCATGGGCGGACCGCTACACGACAGGAGATCTGACCGCCCATTCCCAGCCCGACTTCACTGTCGACGCTCCCGAGAGCGTCACGGTGGTCCGCACCGAGCGGAGCTTCCGCACCGACGTCATCTCCAACGGCTTTCCGCTGGTTGCCGACGAGCCGGTTTCGGTCGGCGGCACCAATACGGGGCCGACTCCCTACGACTACCTGCTGGTGGCATTGGGAAGCTGCACCTCGATGACGCTGCGGATGTATGCCGACCGCAAGGAGTGGCCCCTGGAAACGGTGACAGTACGACTGTCACATCGCAAGATCCATGCCAATGACTGCGAAGAGTGCGAGACGAAGGGCGGATTCGTCGACCACATCGAGCGACAGATCGACTTAGAAGGTCCCCTGGACGACGAACAGCGCCAACGCTTGTTGGAAATCGCCGACCGTTGCCCGGTACACAAGACGCTGCACGGCAAGGTCGTCGGCCACACCACCCTGTGGGCTGAGTCGCCGAGCTAGTTCACCGAGCGGCGATAGAGCCGGACCGCCAGAGGGATGAAGATGGCGAGGATGATTGCCGACCACACGACGGCCAAGAAGATCTGGCCAATCGTCGTCTGGCCCGCTTCCAGCGCGTCTTCTCCGAGGATGAGGCCGCGAAGAGCGTTAACCGTGACGGTGATGGGTTGGTTGTCGGCGAAGGCCTGCAGCCATCCGGGCATGGTCTGGGTTGGCACGAACACCGAGCTGGCGAAGACGAGCGGGAAGACCGGTAGGAACACCGCGGCCTGCACCGCCTCGGGGTTCTTGACCAGCAAGCCGACGCAGGCCATCACCCAGGAGAAGGCGAAAGAGAACAGCAGTGCGACCGCCATGCCGGCGACAAGGCCCAGGATGTTGGTCTGCCAGCGGAATCCGATGAGAAAGCCGACAAGGAGCATCAGGGTCAGGACGAACCCATTGCGGACTACGTCGGAGATGGTCCGCCCGGCCAGTACCGCCGAGCGCGCCATCGGTAACGAGCGGAAGCGATCGATGACACCCTTCGATAGGTCCTCGGTGAGGCCGATTGCGGTCTGGCCAGACCCGAAGACGGCGAACTGAACCATCAAGCCGGGGATGAGCCAGTTGACGTACTTGCCGTCGGCGGCCGGCGGAATCGCTTGGCCGATAGCACCGCCGAACACGTAGGTGAACAGCAGGAGGAACATCACGGGCTGCACGGTCGAGAACAACAGCACCTGAGGCAGCCGGATGTTGCGCAACAAGTTGCGCTGCGTGAGAACGGCGATGTCGGAGACCAGTTGCCCCGGAGCTCTGTCTGCTTGCTGAGTTGCGGTGGTGGCGGTCATTCGGTCCTCCTGCCGCGGCGCCCGCGGCCTCCGTTCTTGGGAGCCTTGGCTACTTCCTCGGCGGTGTGGCCCGTGTAGGCCATGAAAACCTCGTCAAGTGTTGGCTTGCGCAGGGCGATGTCGAGGGGAACGATTCGATTCTCGTCGAGGCGGCGTGCCGTCTCCATCAGTGTGTTCACGCCATCGCCAGCCGGGATCGTCAGCATGTTCAGGTCGGCGTCGAACGATGGATCCTCTCCCGCGATCTCGGCGACGACTCGACGGCCGACGGCGCAATCCTCGGCCTGGAGATGGAGGTCGATGACGTCGCCGCCGATCTTGGCCTTGAGCTCGTTGGCCGTTCCGTCGGCAACCAGCTTTCCTCTGTCGATTACTCCGATGCGATCTGCTATCTGGTCGGCTTCGTCGAGATACTGAGTTGTCAGCAGGATGGTGGTACCGGCGTCGACGAGCTCCTTGATCAGCGCCCAGATGTCGAGGCGGCTGCGGGGGTCGACTCCGGTCGTCGGCTCGTCGAGGAAGAGGACCTGGGGGCGCCCCACCATCGATGCGGCGAGGTCAAGGCGCCGCCGCATACCGCCCGAGTAGGTGCGGACGGTGCGATCGGCGGCATCGGAGAGGTCGATCTTCTCGAGGACTTCACCGGCGCGTTGCCTGGCGTTGGCCAGTGTCATGCCGTAGAGGCGCCCAACCATTTCGACGTTCTCGCGGCCTGTCAGATAGTCGTCAACGGCGGCGAACTGGCCGGCGAGGCCGAGCCTCTTGCGTGCGGTCTTGGGGTCGGCCAAGACGTCGATACCGGCCACATTCGCGGTTCCGGAGTCAGGTCGGAGCAGGGTCGTGAGCACGCGGATGATCGTCGTCTTGCCGGCACCGTTGGGACCGAGCAGCGCGTACACGATGCCTTGGTCGAACTCGAGGCTGACACCGTCGAGTGCAACGATGTCCCCGAATGTCTTGACGACGTCGCCGGCACTGACGATGGGCGTTGCTGATGACATGGGCGCTCCGGTGGCGGGGTGGGCAGGATGGCCCCGGCGACGTACCTAATCAATAGTCGGGACCTACAGCAGGTCGGCGCCCCGCAGATTGTTGAACAGGAGCACGGCAAGGGTCAAGACGCTGAAGGCAACTCCGGCGGCTACCCACACTCGGCGCAGGCTCCAGCGCTGAATGGAGATCGGGGGACACTCTGGCGCCAGCGAACGGAACGCCTCTATGAGGTCGACTCCGGTCTCAGCCTTCCGTTGTCGGACGAGGGAGCGCAGCTGCGACGGCATGGTGACTCCCTGGGTGGCAGCGAACCCCTCGGCGATGTCGATGGCCGAGAACTGCTCCAGCGCCCGGTTGTAGACGTCTTCGGGGTGGCGGTTCAGCGCCAGCACCAGCATCATGTTCGCCAGGTCGACCGCTTCCCGCCACGGTGTTGGTCGAACGGTTCCGAACGCCACGTCGATGATCTTCACCTGTCCGTCGGCCACGAGCCGGTTGGCCGGCTTGATGTCGCGATGGGCGAGCCCACTGTCCCACATGAGCCGGATGATGCCGAGACCCTGGTCGACTATGTCATCGGTCATGTCGACCTTGTCGATCTCAGCCGATCCTTCGAAGAACTCGGTGACTACCAGGTACTCGCGCTCGGGGCTCAGGGAAACGACGCCAAACGGCTCGGCGGAGGGGAGTCCGGCGCTGTGGAAGACTCGCTGCATGTAGTCCTCGTACTCGACGAGGCGGCGCACGGTAGAGAACGGTTGCTCGTCCTCGAGGGCCCCGTAGGTGATGGCCCGAAACAGCTTGTACCAGCGGTCGGACCGCAGGTGGTTGGTGGCGTACAGCTTGCCGAACAGGTGAGTGTCTGGTTCACCAGCGACCTTTATCCGCAAAGGAGTCGAGCCGGCCGAGCCTTCTAGGCCGAATGCCTTGAGGTCGATCACCTGGCAGGCCAACAGTTCACATCCGAGTTGATCCCGGAGGGCCGAGCGGACCCCGACGTTCATCATCGAGGCAGGGTCGATCAACTGATCGTGCAGCGCCGAGCGCACCGCCGCAGCTCTGCCGCCCTCTAGGGACAGATGGGCCTTCTTGCCCATGGCGTAGCTGACGGGGAACACCACATCGGGAACGAAGAGGCGAAAGGCGGTGACCGTCAGCGCGACGCCAAGGGCGCCGCCGACCAGCACGTCGGTGAAGAGGTCCTCCGCGACGTAGAGGCGGGCAGCGCCGACTGCGGCAAGGGTCATGCCGGTCAGCATCAGCCAGCGATTGCGCCACCGACCTGCCGGCAACAACGAGTAGCTGACGGCGATGGCACTGGCCGTCACCGTCGCCATCGGTATCGAGGCTTGCAGGGCTTCCACCTGGTCTGGCCGAATGGAGATGCGCGAGGCCGCCCATTCGGCTACGAGGACTACTGCAACGAATGTGATGAGGTGGCGCCAGCGCTTGGTCACGATCATGACGAGCGAGGCAACGCCGAGCAGGGTGCGCACCAGCCATGCTGACCCGAGGGCTCGAACGGTCTCGGCGAACTCATCGAGCCAGGCCGTGCCCCTTTCGGCAAACCAGCCGGCGACGGCGGTGTCGCGTTCGAACCACCACTCGGAGGTCTCTCCGAAAGCCACGACGGAACCCCAGGCCAGGGCGGCGACTGCCAGGGCGCCGAGCCACGACCAACCGAAGAGATGGGGGCGGTGGGGGAGAATGCCAGGGGCCGCGGCCGGTCGACGCCTTCGGCTGTAGAGCTTCACTCCGGCAAGGCGTAATTGCCGCTGTTCGGCAACCTCGCGGAGGTGGCCTTCTGTCACTGGTCCGGCTCGGCGTCAGGCGCAGCTTTGCGCCATGACGTGTTCCGTCTCCAGAACACATACGAGGCCGTGCCGAAGGGGATTGGCAGGAAGAAGGTGATGAAACGGAAGAGCAGCACGGCGGCGACGATCTGCGCGTCGAGGATCTCGTCCACGCCGATGGAGAGGGCTGCTGTCAGCCCGAGTTCGACAACTCCGAGCCCCCCCGGCGTGATAGGGAGGGCCGAGATGAGTCGCACGAAGGCAAAAGCGGCGAGCGCCTGCACCCATCCGACCTCCTCCTCAGAAACGCCGACGTTGCGGAGCGCAACCAGGAGTACCGCATAGAGAGAGATGTGGCTCAGCAGGGCGGCGACGGAGATGCGCAGCCAGCGTTCCTTCAACAGTTCGCCGGTGCGCCGGAAGAAATCGACTGTTGAGTCGCCGGCGCCGGTGAGCGGTGGTTTACGAACGAGGCGACGCAGCTTGGACACGAAGCGACCGAAGCCCTCCCCCACCCGGCGGGCTACGCCCTCGGATCGGAGCATGAGCCAGAAGACGATGACGGCTGCCGCCAGTGCACCGAGCCCGATCGCCGCCGAGATTATCTCGGCCACGTTGGCGTCTCCCGACAGTGCGAGGAGGGCCAGGGCGAAGATGGGCATTCCCAGCTTGACATAGTTGTTCCAGATGCCCGAGACGATGGTCGCTCTGGCAAAGTCGGCCTTGGTGAAACCCCACGACCGGTACATGGCGTAGGTCACGCCAACTCCGAGGAGGCCGCCGCCCGGCATGCTGTTGGAAACGGCCGTCGAGGCCTGGTTGGAGACGGCCGCCTGGCCGACGGTGAGTCCCGGAAGGACCGCTGTCAGCACGAACCAATAGGTTGCGAGGTTCCACGCTCCGAAGATGAAGAGGCCGCCCAGCTCGAGCGATGACATGGCGGTGATGGTGTCCCAAACGTCTCCATACGAGGCGATGCGGGGCATGACGCCGACGAATATGCCGACCACGATCACCGTCGATAGGAGTCCCTGCAGGATCCTCTTGCGTTTGGTGGCTGCTGTGATGCCCTCGGTCATACCCCTCCTAACACCAACCGTCGGAAACCTGACAGGTGACTGTCGCGTCGGCGACTGTAGCCGAGGCCGATCGGTGGGGCGGGTGCGATGCTGGTCACTACAGATCGGACGGGTCGAGGATGAACCCGGCCTGCTTTGCCTGTTCTTTGAGGTCGGCAAGGTCGGCGAAGCCGACAGCGAGCTCGACGTCTGCCACGAGTGTCTCGACGCCGGCCCCATCGGCGTCGAACTCAAATGTGACGCACCCGCCGTCGAAGAGGTGGAACCAAGTTGCCCGATACGTGCCCTCTTCAACCCGTTCCTCGATTCCGTCGAGGACGTCACCGAGGGTGAGGTTGGTGTGGATTTCATCGTCGCCGGGCGCCATTCCCTGCATGGTTTCCCTAGCCGCATCGTTGGCACTGACGATCACAACGAATGCTCCATCCTCGAGCGCCTCGCCGATGTCCTCGTCGGGCGTCTTGGAATCGGCGAGCTGAAGGGTGAGAGGTCTCCCCCTTACCGATTGACCGGCGAGGTCGACACCAACCCGGGCGGCGTACTCACGAGCCGAATCGGACGTTGGCACGATCACCAGGTCGATCGGTTGGATCTCTTCGGTGGCCTCAACGAATCGCGTGATCCTGTTGTTGGGGTGAGCCCTGGCTGCCGCCGAGCCTGGGTCGCAACTCTCCGAGAGATTGACCGTGAGGAATCGGTCACCGAGCCGGTCGGAGTCGATGAAGAACCTGACGTTGCCCGACTGGTGTTGCATGTGGTGATACGTCCAACCGGGCTCGAGCTCGTTGATGCAGGGACCGAACTCGGCGTCGGGAATCGCCTGGATCTCCATGATGACGGACACCGGTATGTCGACGAACGGGAACTCGCAGCGCGGGAATGCTCGACCAAGAGTTGAGATGCCGCAGGAGCTTGCGAGGAGAGCCACTACCGAGAGAGCAGCAAGGCGTCTCACAGCAACCCCGATCGGACGTTCCGTAGGGCGACATCAAGAATGATGGCGACCAGAGCTAGCGCTCCGAGCGCAAGCCCGATACGGCGCAGGCTCATCCGTTGCAGGTGGATCACATCGGTTGGCGGGGCTAGATCTCGGAATCGCTCCAGGAGGTCGGTGCCACCGCCACGATTCAGCTTGAGGCGGTTCGAGAGCTCACCAGGAACCGTAATGCCGTGGGTGGCGGCGAAGGCCTCGGCGATGTCCTCGGGTGCGAAGTAGCCAGTGGCGGCGTTGTATACATCCTCAACGTCCGCTTGCAGGCCCAACACCAACATCATGTTCGCCAGGTCGACCGCCTGGCGCCATGGGCTCGGGCGCAGCGTCGCGAAGGCGACATCGATCAACTTGACCCTGCCGTCGCGGACCATCAGGTTGGCCGGCTTGATGTCGCGGTGTGCCAAGCCGTTATCCCACAGTTGGCGAACGATGGAGAGTGAGTCGTCGATGACCTGCGGTGTGATCTCTGCATCGCCGATCTCGATGGAGTCCTTGAGGAACTCCGTGACCAGGAGGTACTCCCTCTCTGGAGTGATCTCGACTACCCCGAACGTTTGCGGCGCGGGGATTCCGGCCTTGGCCATGGTCAGCAGCATGTAGTCCTCGTATTCAACGAGCCTGCGCACCGACGTGAAGCGGACCTCGTCCTCGAGGCTGCCATAGAGAATGGTTCGCCCCAGCTTGTACCAACGGTCGGCCCGCAGATGGTTGGCGGCGTACAGCTTGGCGAACACGACGGGACGATCTCCGCCCTCGATCTCGATGCGGAGTGGAGTCGATCCTCCGGAGCCGGCGAGACCGAATGGCTCCATGGAGACGACCGCGAAGCCCAGCTGGTCTGAGATGGCCCCTTTGATGGCCTCGCCGCGTGCACCTGTTACGTCGAGATGGGCGGTCACCCCACGGCCGTAGGTGACGGGGAAGACGGCCTCGGGCACGAACAGCTTGAAGATCAGAACGGCGACAGCAAGTCCGAACAGGGCACCGATGACACCGTCGGTGAGATGATCGACGGCGAGGTACACCCGGGCGACAACAAGACTTGCCACGACCACCCCCGACGCCGCCAGCCATCGGTTGCGCCACTTGCCTGCCGGGAAGAGGGCAAACCCCATCACACCGAGTGTTACGGCCAGCGAGGCGGTGGGGGCCGAGGGGTGGCTATACCCAGACCAGCTGCCGAGGATCGGAACCAAGGGCCGCGGTCGGGCGATCTCGTTGGACAACCACGTGACCACAGCGTCGACTCCGACGAAGGCCACGACTGCGGCGAAGAAGTGCCGCCACTGGCGGTAGGTGAGCAGGGCCAGCAGGGTCGCCCACCGCAACGGCCGGACCGTCCACAAGGAGCCAAGAGCGTGGATCGCCTTGGAGATCGTTGTGGCCAGGTCGCTCCGCAGGTCTATGAACCATGTGAGCACGGCGTTGTCCCGGACCTGCCACCACTGGGCACTATCGGGGATGGCGAACAAGCTGATCCAGATCGCAACAGTTACTGCCCCGAGCATCAGCCAGATGATGCCGCTGGCCTTCAGCTCCCTGGGAAGTGGTGGTTTCTCCCCTGACGGCCGCCGCCGCTTTCCGGAGATGCGCAGGCCACCAACGCGAATCTGGCGACGTTCGCCGACACCTTCGAGCTGGCTGACGACGCGTTCGCCGAGTTCAACGTCGTCGAGCGAGAACGGCTCACCTTCTCCGCTGGCTGTTGGGCTTTCTTTGTCGACCATCTCATCCCCTTCGACGGCCCAAACTAGCGAATACCCCACCCCCGAAAGGCAGTCGCCACTGCGGAACCGGACGGGCTCTCATAGGCTGAACCCATGCATCGCGACCTGGGACCACCCGGACACCACCACGCCCACATGTTCCAGGACCACCGGTGGGCGGTCGCCGGTGCCAGCGCCATGTACGTCGGGGCCGCAGTGCTGCTGTTGGTGATGGCGGCTTCACCCTCGCTGCTGCAGTCGATCGACGACTGGTGGTACGACCTCATGGTGTCGATCGAGGCGTCGCTGCTGACCGGCTTCGCCAAAGTCCTGGACGTGGTCGGCGGAACGATCGTCATGATTCCGCTCCGAGCCGCCATGGCCATCTACCTGGCGACCCGGCGCAGATGGGCGGCGCTGACCACGTTCCTGTCGGCCATCGCCGTCTCGGAGCTGGCTATCGGGCCGTTGAAGGCGCTCTACGACCGGGCACGGCCCCCCGCCTCTCTTGTCGATACGTCGAGTGCAGCATTCCCGTCAGGTCACGCCACGGCGGCGGCGGTCACCGCCATCATCCTGGTGGTTGTCCTCATATCGCCGGGGGAGCACCGGCGAGCCTGGGAGGTCCGGGCCGGCCTCTTCGCATTCTTCATGGCGCTGTCGCGCACCTACCTGAGAGCGCATTGGCTGACCGATGTGGTCGCCGGAGCGCTTCTGGGCGCCGCCACGGCGCTGGCGGTTGCAGCTGTTGTCCAGATCGTGCGCACTCGCCTGATCAATCGCGATGCAGCTAGGGTCGCCCCGGATGGCTGAGAGACGGGCTCCGTTGACGCTGGTGGGGGTGGGATTCCTGCTCCTTGCCGTTTCGTGGTGGGCTGCCACCGGCGACACGATCTCGAGCGTAGAAGAAGACCTGTTCCGCTTCTTCAACGATTGGCCGGACTGGCTGGAGGATCCAATCTGGCCGATCATGCAGCTTGGCGCCATTGCCATCGTCCCGCTCGTGGCCGGGGTCGCTTGGTTCGCGACCAAGCGGTGGCGGCTC
>JAZFSG010000021.1:0-15338 GCA_036446035.1 Acidimicrobiia bacterium
TGCATTGTTGTCAGCGCACAGCCATACCTGCGGCATTCCCGATCTTCGCAGCGAAAACCCGGGTCGAGTAGCCTGGGGTCCCCGATTAGTGCCGAGGAGTCGACATGCCATTAGCAGAAGAATTCGAGCTGCTCAAGGCCGTCGAGGACGATGCAGCCGAACTTTCTCGGCAGCACCAAGAACGCCGCAGTCACTGGTACTTCCATGACTTCATCCCGTGGGAGAGGGGCCGCAACTTCGTAGATGAGCCGTGGGAGGAGTCCCAGTGCACCATCAACGAGAGGGCCCGGACATCGCTGGTGCTCAATCTGCTTACAGAGGACAACCTTCCCTCTTACCACCTGGCCCTCGAGAAGTACTTGCCAGACTCGGCGGTGTGGAATGACTGGAACGGCATCTGGACGGCCGAGGAAGGCCAACATGCCATTGCCATCCGGAGCTACCTGTTGACGTCGCGCAACTGCGATCCGACAGAACTCGAGGACGATCGCATGGCCACCATGCGGACCGGCTGGGAGCCGAGTGGTAAGTCCCCTGCTCAGCTGTTCTCCTACACCGCTGCTCAGGAGCTGGCCACCCGCGTCTCCCACCGCAACGCCGGCAAGATCACCGAGGACGAGTCCGCCTTCGATCTGATGCGCAACATCGCCGCGGACGAGAATCATCACTTCGTGTTCTACAAGGGCGTGATGGCCGCCATGCTGCGCGAGGCGCCGTCCGTCGTGATGGAGGGCATCTACACCACCTTCGACAACTTCCAGATGCCCGGTGTCGGCATCCCCGGCTTCATGCGCCGGTCCGTCGAGATGGCTAGGGCCGGGGTCTACAACATGCGTGTCCATTACGAACACGTCGTCGTTCCGCTTCTCAAGCAGTGGAACATCGCGGAGCTGAAGGACCTGACACCGAAAGCAGCAGAGTTCCAGGAGAAGCTGATGGCCATTCCCGACCACATTCTTCGCCAAGCAGAGCGCTTCGAGGCCAGGTTCGGCACCGCGTAGCGGCGTCCGAACTGAGTTCGTGGATACACCTCGCCTAAGCATTCGAGCCGGGCACCCCGACTTTCTGGACCTCGATTGGTCGAGCCGAATAGAAGATTGGGCAAGCGAGCGCACGGTCGATCTGCCGACTGGCATCCACCGCCATCCCATTGTCTTCGTGCCATACCGGCGAGATATCTACGCCGTAAAGGAGCTCTCGCTGCGGACCGCCCGCCACGAATACGCCATGCTGCGCAAGCTTCGCGAGCTACAGGCCTCCGCCGTCGAGCCGGTGGGAGTGGTCGAGCGCCCGTGGCTCGATCCGCACACCGAGGGGGCGGGGGCGGTGATCACCCGATACCTCGATTACTCCGTCTCCTATCGCGAGCTGCTCGAAGGCGACGGGTTCGGGTCACGACGCAATCAGATGCTCAATGCCTTCGCCAACCTGCTGGCGGAGCTGCACGTCCTTGGCTGTTTCTGGGGAGACGCCTCGCTGTCAAATGTGCTCTACCGCTTCGACGCCGAAGCGCTCCAGGTGACGATGGTCGACGCCGAGACCGTCGATATCCATGACGAGCTGACAGATGGACAGCGCCATCACGACCTCGAGATCATGATCGAGAACGTCGCCGCCGGCATGGCCGACATCGCAGCTCGCAGCGAGGACCTTCCAGAATGGGCTAAGCCCATGGCCATGTCGTTGACTCTCGACGAAGCCGATCTGGGCCTCGGCGAGGACATCGCAGCTCGATACCACGATCTCTGGCATGAGTTGACGCGTAGTGAGGTCGTCGACCGCAACGAGCGCTACCTCATCTCAGCGCGTATCCGTCGCCTCAACGAGCTCGGATACGAGGTCGATGACGTCGAGATCTCCTCAGACGACCCCGATGGCTCGCTCCGCTTTCGCCTCAAGGTGGGAGGGCGTCGGTTCCACAGCTCGCGGCTACGTGACATCACCGGCATTGACGCTACCGAGGGCCAGGCCCGAGTGATCCTCGACGACCTGCACTATCACGCCCGCGACAAGACAGCCACGCCAAGCGAGAGGGCGATGGCCGCCGTGCGCTGGAGAACTGAGGTCTTTGAACCGCTGCTCGAGCGAATACGCCACGTGGCCGGTCCAACTGCCAATCCGATCCAGGGCTACGCCGACTTCCTCAATCATCGGTATTTGATGGCGACGGAGACTCAGCGGGACGTCGACAGCGACGAGGCGTTCGAGCGGTGGGTGGCAAAGGGGCTTCCCGGCTACCCGCTGACCTGACCCAGCGTCCCGCCTTTGGCACCGCTCGCTCCCCCGTCGACCGCCAGCGTGACGCCGGTGATCCAGGAGGCGGCGTCTGACGCCAGGAACACGACGGCGTTGGCGATGTCCGCGGGCTCTCCTATGCGGCCGAGCGGATGGGCGGCGGCCGTCTCGGGCTCGTGGTCCTTCCACAGTGCCTCTGCCAACTGGGTGCGCACCACTGCAGGCGCAACTGCATTGACCCGCACACCCGGTGCCATCTCGAGCGCCAGCTGTCGGGTTAGATGGATGACACCCGCCTTGGAGACGTTGTAGGCACCGAGCCACGGGCTCGGTTCGAGACCGGCGATGGACGCGACATTGACGATGCAGCCGCCGTTGGCCTGCATCCACTGGCTCCAGGCTTCCCTGGCGTAGAGGAGGGGTCCCAGCTGATTGACCGCCCACGTCTTCTGCACGGCGCCGATGTCGACAGTCGCCAAATCGCCTACCGCGGGGCTCGTTCCGGCGTTGTTGACGAGGATGTCGCAGCCGCCGAAGTGCGATACTGCCTTGGCTACGGCGTCAGCGGCATGCTCGGGCTCATCTGCCTTGGCGACGACGGCCAGCACGCGGTCCGGCTCGCCCAAGCGCTCGGCAGCCGGCTCGATGTTCTCCGGTTTGCGGCTGGTGATGACAACGCCGCGGGCTCCACTTGCCAGCAGCTCTGCTGCCACCGCCTCCCCGATACCCCGGCTGGCGCCGGTCACCAATGCGACCTTGTCGTCTACGCGAACATCCACAAGGCGAACCTAACACTCAGACATCACGCTTCAGGCTTGCGGCTTCAGGCCCGGAGCTCACCCCTACCACCGGTGATAAGCGGGATGTCCTTCTTCAACAGCAACGAACTTGCCGGAAGCCTCGGCACACACGACGTCGTCTGCGAGGAGCGTCGCCTCGACCGTCGCCCGGCTTCCTGAGCTCTCGGTGATGTGAGCCGTGAGGTGCAGCGGCGTCCCCGCCGGCGTCGGCCGACGCAGCTTTACCGAGTACTCGGCGGTGACCGTCACCGGGAGCTCTTCTCCGTCACCCTTGAGGTGATGGGCCGCCGTCCAGTTCATGTGGCAGTCGAAGAGGGCTCCGATGATCCCGCCGTTGATGACCCCCGGGAACGCCTGGTGATGGTCCTGGGGAGTGAAGTCGGCGACTACTTCGTCGCCCTCAACGAAGCTCTTGATCTGGAGGCCAGCCTCGTTGGCGGGACCACATCCGAAACAGATGGTGTCGGGGCCGTACTCGTCCTGGAGGGCTTTCATGTGAGGGAAACTACCGGGAAAGCAGGAGAAGCTATGGGCTAAGAGCGCTGGTTCTCGGCCAAAGCTCAGAGCTCAAGGCCGTTTCCTAGTGCCCTCCGCGCTTGACGCCGCCGTACTTCATGCGGGTGTCTTCCATGCGAGCGACGGCGGCCTCCTCGCCGTTTCCCTGGAAGTCGGCCGCCACGACCTCTCCGTAGAACACGGTGTGTGTTCCGACATCGGCGCTCCCCCACACGCGGCATTCCGCATAGGCGATGGCATTCTCGAAGATCGGGGCGCCCGTCGTCCCCTCCCGCACCGGCTGGCCGTTGAGATCGCCACTCTCGTAGGTAGCGGGCTTGGAGAACTTCACGAACGGCCTGGTGTCCTCACGGTCCCACAGGTTGATAGTGAATACCTGGCTCTCGGTTATCAGGCGGTGCGTTACCGCCGAGTTGTCCACAGCGATAGCTATCAGGACCGGCTCCATCGAGACCTGAGTCACCCAACTCAGCGTCATTCCGTTCCACTCGTCGCCGGACCGGCTCCCCAACAGGCATAGAACATTGGGAATCGACCACATCACCTTGTTCAGCGTCTCCGGCTCCACACAGCTCCTTCGATCAGGTCTGTCCATTGTGGCCTCCACATCGACGCTTCCGCGCTCCTAGAGTCGCGGGATAGTGGATGTCTTGATCGCGACGAGCGGAGCGCTCTCACCTGAGCCTGCCGCGCGACTTGGGGCCCGGTTAGCCGGTGAGGACGGTGCGGTGCACGTCGTCACTGTCATCGAGGTTCCGAGATCCTTCCTCGACGAGATCCATGTCGACGAGTGGCACCCACTCGACGAGTCTGAGCCACGGGGAACCCACGAAGACGCGGTGATAGGCCGCTACGTCGAGGAACGTGGGAAGCGAATCACCGACCCGTTGCTGGCGGCGCTGCGAGGCCTCGGGCTAGAGACAACTGCCACGTTCCTCGAGGGCGAGGATCCGGCGAAAACGATCTATGAGGCCGCGGTGAGATTGGAGGCCGACGTCATCATCCTTGGAGCAACGCGGCCCATCTTCGAGGAATCGAGCTGGGAGTCCGTGTCGATGCGGGTCGTTCAGGAGGGCACGATCCCAGTCCTGATCGTCCCGGCGCTACCGCGCCAGCCCGAAGACGAGGACGACGCGTGATCTTGCGGACGCCGGAAGAACGATTCGAAGCCATTCCCGACTATCCGTTTTCGCCGAACTGGTTCGAATGGGGCGAGACGCGCCTGCACTATCTAGATGAAGGTGAGGGTCGCCCCGTCGTCCTGTTCCATGGAGAGCCGACCTGGAGCTTCCTCTATCGCAAAGTCATCCCCGTCCTCGTCGCGGCTGGCTATCGAGCCATCGCTCCCGACTACTTCGGCTTCGGCAAGTCGGACAAGCCAGCACAGGCCGACGCCTACACCTACGACGCTCACACCGACTCAATGGTGGCGCTGCTGTCGAGCCTCGACATCTCCGGGGCATGCGCCGTCGTCCAGGACTGGGGTGGGCCTATCGGACTTCGCATAGCCGTTGAACATCCAGAGATGTTCTCAGCATTATCGATCTTGAACACCGGCCTCTTCACCGGGGGAAAGATTTCGAAAGGCTTCATGGCGTGGCGGGCGTTCGTTGAGAAGTCCGACGACCTTCCGGTTCGCTTCATCATGGAACGGTCGATGACCGAGCCGTGGGGCGATGCCGTCCTCGATGCCTACGAGGCCCCGTTCCCCGACAGGTCATACAAGGAGGGGGCGCATCGCTTTCCGCTCATCGTCCCGCTGGATCCGGCAGACGATGGGGCCGCAACGATGCTCGCCGTCCGTCAGCGGCTGGAGCAATGGACCAATCCGGTGCAGGTCCTGTTCTCGACGGCGGATCCGGTCTTCGTCCCCAAGATTGGAGAGCGCTTCGTTGAGCGGATCCCCGGCGCCGCCGAACTCGAGCTGATCGAGGGGGCGGGGCACTTCCTCCAAGAAGACAAGGGAGAAGAAGTTGGTCGCAGAATCGTGGCCTTCCTCGGCGCCTGACGGTGCACAGCTCTCGACTGAGGCGTATGCTGAATCCGATGACTGAATTCACCGTAAGGCTCGCCAACCGCCCCGGCATGTTGGCGTTCCTCACCGAGCAGATGGCCGAAGCCGGCGTCAACATCGAGGCCCTCGCCGCCTACGGCGTCGATGGCGAGGGTGTCGTTCGGGTCATCGTCGACGACGAGGCGCTTACCCGCAAGATCTTCGGCCGCGACAACATCGAGTGGGAGGAGCGGCCCGCCTTGACCCAGATGCTCCCCCACGGCTCCGCGGGCGTCGCCACCATGGCGCGCAGCCTCGCAGATGCCAACGCCAACATCGAGGCCATGTACCTGCTGCGCTCGTCGGCTGAAGGCCTCGAGTTCGCCATCGTGGTCGACGACCACGAGTCGGCCGTCGACCATTTGGCTGTCTAGGTGTCCCTCGGTTTCGGATTGTTGAGCGCCCAGCTGCGACCGGGCGAACGCGATTGGTCTCGGGCCTACGACGAGACGGTGAGGATCGCGGTCGAGGCCGAACGACTCGGCCTCTCATCCATCTGGACCACGGAACACCACTTCGTCGACGACGGCTACATGCCATCGCTGGCCGTCGTGAGCGGCGCCATCGCCGCAGCAACGTCGACGATCGAGATCGCCACCGGCGTGGTGCTGGCTCCTCTACACCACCCACTGCGCCTGGCCGAGGACGCTGCCACGGTCAGCCTGCTGAGTGGCGGCCGCTTCACGCTCGGCCTCGGCCTTGGCTGGAGCACGACCGAGTTCGGAGGGCTCGGAACCGACATCCGGCGCCGGGGGGCCGCCATGGAAGAGATCCTGACGATCCTTCCCCAGGCGTGGTCGGGAAAGACCTTCCACCACGAGGGTGCCGTCTACTCCTTTCCCGAGCTTGGTGTGCGGCCCGCTCCTTCGCGCAAGATTCCGATACTCATCGGTGGTGGGGCCGAGGTTGCGATCCGCAGGGCCGCCCGGTTGGCAGACGGCCTCTTCGCTAACGCCCCGGTCGACGAGTTCTTGCAGCAGCTGGTTTGGCTCAGGGACGAGTGTGATCGCATCGGCCGCGACATCTCGGACCTCCGTGTCGTGCACTACTCCGTAATGCTCCCTGGCCAATCTGAGGACGCTGCCTGGGAGAGGTACAGCGATCATGTGTGGCAGATGATGTGGAAGTACTCCGACATGGAAGCGTCCACAGACAGGAACGGGACTCCACCTCGAGCTCCGGATACCGAAGATGAACGCTCTCGCTTGCTTGGACGGGCGACCATCGCCGGATCCAACGAGCGTATCGTCTCCTACCTCGGTGAGCTGCGGGAGAAGGCAGCCATGCCGATCGAGTTCGCAGCACGCAGCTACTTCCCGACGCTCCCTTACGAGGACCAGATCGAGCTCATGCAGCAACTCGCCGAGGAAGTCGCGCCCCACATCTAGCTTCATGCTGCGCGGTCGGCTGGGCCGAGATCATGTAGCGCCGGAAGGTCTACCTCTCCTTCAGCGCAGGCCCCAATAGGCCGATATAGGGGCTGGCCTCCATCGGGGACGATTCGTGACTGCTCGCCAGCGACAAGCTGATCCACCAGAGCGTCTGGCGCAGCTTGCCGCAGACGCCGAGACCGGCACGCCTAGTGGAGACGGGTTCCTGGATGACGTAGGGGCCCCCGAAGGGGCGGACTCCCAAGAAATCAGAGTTGAGGCGGCCGCCGCCGCCATCAACGGTCTCGCCAGCACCTGGTCGATCTATCGGCTCTACCCCAACCCGGTCGACCAGCCGGGCTTCCGCCAGGCCATCGAGAACATGAACAACATCGGCGCCGGCCGTATCACGATCGAGGTAGGCGCCGGATCTCTCGCCATCGGCGACACAACACTGGACTCCGAGCGTGGCGCTGTCGAGAACCTAGCCACCAGGTTGTTCATCCACGACGTTGACCGAATCACCATCAGCTCGAACCCCGACCCCCAGGAGCTGTGTCAGCTCTTCGGGTTGCTCGTGCTCGATCGGGCAGGGGCCGAGGCCATGGGCGGGTTAGGCAATCTCGGCGAAAGCCTGAAGACGTTTCAGATCTCGCTGCGTGGGCTCTTGAGCCGCGACGAAGAAGATGAGGGCTCTGCCGACCACGACGAGGGCGATCGTATGCCGGCACGCAAGACCGAGATCGCCTGCCTAATCGACGAGGGCGCCAACGCAGACGACATACACGCCAAGCTGGTTGCGGTCAGCAAGGGCGACGACGACAAGCTGCGGATCGAGTTCGTCGGCTCATTTCGCGAGGTGCACGCCGGAGCCATGACCTCGACGACCTCCGCCAGCCTTGGCGACATGCTGATGCCCTACACGGTTGACGACATCGGCCCGTCACCGACGGGGACGTTCATCGAGGTCTACTTTCGCCTCCCGGAAAGGACCCGCGCCGAGATCCTCGAGGCGTTCCTAGTCAGCACGACGGACGATGAAAGTCGGATGTTCCTCGACCAGTTCTCAGGCGATGAGCTGGCCGAGCTGGTTCCGAATATCAGCGACGAGGGGTTCGCAGCCCTGGTCGAGTACGCCCGAGCGACGACGGAAGCCACCGGCGACGACGAGGAGCTGCTCAACCTGCTGCGGTCCGCCCGCGAAGTGCGGAGCTTGCGCGCCGAGACCGGCTCTCGGATCGGCGACCTTCTCGCCGAGTTGGCGATAGCGCCGGCCACCGATCTGGGCGAGATGTTGCGAGAACAGCTGGCGCCCGATCATCATGTCGATTACGGCGTCCGCGTGGTGCGCGCACTGTTCGCCACCGTCGTCGATGACCAGCGGTTCGCCCGCCTCGTTGACGTATGGGCAGGGCGGGTGCGGGATCGTCTTCACCGCGGGAGGGTCGACGAGGCCACCGCCATGCTGCGAGCCATCCTCGATGATCCGCCGTTCCCGGAGTCTCGAGCCGGCGTTGTAGACGGCGTTCTGGCAGCGCTGATGACGCCACAACTGACGATGGAGGCCACCTCCCTCGCCACGGGAGAGAGTCGGGATCAGATAATCGAGTTGATGCTGATGCTGGGATCGCCAGCAGTACGCCGAGTGTTGGAGCGTTTGGCCGTCGAAGAAGATACGGCCGCCAGGAGAAGTCTGATCGACCTCCTGGCTGTTCTGGCAAGAGACAACCCGACACCACTACTGACATCGCTTAGCGACGATCGCTGGTACGTCGTGCGCAACGTGGTCGCCGTGCTCGCCAAGACGGGTCTGCCGCTGGCAGCCGAGCCCATCCGACAGGCAACGGCGCACGCCGACCCCCGGGTGCGCCTCGAGGCACTGCGGGGACTGGTCCGGCTCGATAGTCGGGAGGCGACGCCGAGCGTGCTCAACGCTCTTGGCGACCCCGAAGAACGGGTCCGATCTGGTGCCGTTGGCTTGCTCCGATCCCTGGAGGGCGGAACCTTCGAGAAGAGGTTGCAGGTGATCCTGGCAAGCGGCGCGCTGCCACACTCCACGCTCGTCGGGATAGCCCAGCACCTCGTCGACCATGTTCCGGACAGTCTGGCGGACATGAGGGCTCTGGCCACTCGACGCTTCGTCCTCAAGCCAGCCCGACGCGCCGGCCGTAGCGCGGCGCGGCGCGCGCTCAGGAACGACAATGGATGAACTGAGCATTCACGGTTTCCTCCAGGGTCTGCGTCGCATCAGTCGATCGATCGCTCTCTATCCCAAACAACACCCGCTGACCCAGGAGTCCTTGGCCGTGGCTATCGTCGCCCTCGACGAGGCCTTCGGCAGTAGCCCGGAGTTCGTTATCAACGTCCGAGATGAGGGCCTCTACCGCGACGGTCACCTCCTGCCACACGCTTCCCTCGAGTTCAGCGGGCTGGTGCACAGCCTGGAAGCACGCGCCGTGACCTCGCTTACTTTCCGCCGGCCCGTTATCGAGTCCGATCTCTTCGACCTGGCGGCCTTCCTCGCTTCGACCTCGAAGGACATTCCGGCCGGCGGGACCATCCTGCTCAACGACTATTCCCTCGGTGCCGGCGCCGAGGGTCTGTCGCCGCTGCGACGGTCATATGCAGGGTCGCTGCACTCTCTCCGCCGCGCCACCGACGGCCTCGCCCGCGAAGGGGCTTTCGACCTGAGCGCGGTGATGGCGTCGGTTGAGGATCTGGTCAACAGATCGCTCACGGAGACGAAAGCGGCACTCCTGCTGAGCACCGTCAAGAGCCACGACGAGTACACCTTCTATCACTCTGTCAACACTTGCATCCTCACTCTGGCGCTTGGCAAGCTCATAGGCCTTACCCCAGAGGAGCTGCTTCCCATCGGCACGGGTGCCCTGCTCCACGACATCGGAAAGGTGGCACTGTCCCCAGAGGTTCTGAACCATGCCGGCAAGCTCAGCGATGACGCCTGGGCGGAGGTTCGCCTGCATCCCCAGGAGGGAGCCCAGGCGATCTTGGCCGCCGCTGGCCCCAGCCATGAGGTAGCGGCGACGGTTGCATTCGAACATCACTCCCGCTTCGACGGCACCGGCTACCCCAGCGCCGAAGGACACCGAGAGCCCCACATGTTCTCCAACATGGTCTCAGTCGTTGACGTCTATGACGCGCTCACCACGCGGCGTCGGTATCGGCGTGCCGAGACTCCGACTCGCGCCCTGCGGGCGCTGGCCCACGGCATGGGCAGTGCTCACGATCCCGAGCTGGTGCGGGCCTTCATCCACATGATGGGCGCATTCCCCCCTGGTTCCATCGTTCGCCTGAACGACGGAACCGCGGTCGTCGTCACCGCCGCCGCCACCTCCACCAGCGAGATACTCGGGGTGCGGGTGCTCGATTCCGGCGACGGCAAGATCGAGCCGGAGCCCGTGCAATTCGGAGCCAAAGATGTAGTGACGAGCCTGTCGCCAGAAAGGGCCCGCATCGACCCCTCGTCGATGCTGGAATACCCAGAGGTGGTAACGCAGATCGAAACACCGGAGGTGTCCTGAGAGTCGCCCCTAGAGGTGACGGCCGTGCCAGTCCAGGATCGCCTCGAAGCGCTCGACTCGGTGTCGCGGCTTGCCGGACCGCGACAGCTCGTGGCCGTCGTCGGGGAAGCGCACCATCTCAGACGGAACGCCGTTGAACTGCAGCATCGTGAAGAGCTGCAGCCCCTGCTCCAAAGGCGTTCGCCAGTCTGACTGCGAGTGCAGGACGAGGGTTGGAGTGGTGATCTTGTGGGCGTTGGCCATGGGGCTGGCCCGCAGGTGGCCCTCCCAGTCCTCAGCTAGATCAGTACCGAGGTACATCTTTCCAAACCAAGGTCCGATATCGGATGTCCCCCAAAAGGACGTCCACGCCGTGACGCCTCTCTCGACGACGGCCGAGCGGTAGCGATGGTCGCGCCCGATGAGCATGGCTGTTGCCCAGCCACCGTAGGAACCACCCATAACCCCGACGCGATCCGCGTCAAGGCGTTCGAACCGCTCGAGCGAAGCGGCAAGCACCGCATTGAAGTCGCGTATGTCTGGTGAATCGTCCGTGGCCCAGGTGCCGACAACAGCTCTGACGAAGTCGCGGCCACGACCACTGGAGCCCCGCGGGTTGCAGGCGACCACTCCGTAGCCGGCGCCGGCATACACCTGGAACTCGTCGAAGAAGCCGACACCGTATTGGCTGGCGGGACCGCCGTGGATGTTGAAGAGCACAGGGACCTTGCCTTTTCCCGGAGGCAGGTACACCCACACCGTCAGCTCGATGCCGTCGGACTCGACCGTGAACTGCTGCGGCGCCATGAACAAGCCTTCAAGCTGTCCATTGAGATCTGTGAGCCGGCGGGACGACTCGCCGTCGTGCCAATAGAGCTCCCCCGGTGACGTCGGGGTGGAGGCGACGTAGGCGAGGCCATGGAGGCCGGCGTCGACACCGGTTACGACAACGTCCCCGTCGACAACCCGATCGAAGCTTCCTTCGCCCGAGCGGACGACGACGACCCGCCCATCGTCTTCGAGAACAGTGACGAACCCGTCCTCGGTGAAGCGGGGACCCTTGGGGGCGACGCTCGTCGAATACGGCAGCGGATCGCGGTCGAGGTGACCGGTGAGATCGACGGCGTCGGTGCCCTCCAACCGGAAGATGGCACCGACGCCAGGGTGATCCCAAGGGTCGAGCATGCCAACGACATGCGCCGCGCCGGTGGGGTCATAAGTGGCTGCATCGAAGAATCCGACCTCGGTGAGCGGTTGCGCCTCCCCGCCGCTCAACTGCACCTCGAAGACCTGGTTTCCAGGTCGGGTTCCTCGGCTCTCGTGGCGGGCGCTGATGAAAGCGATGCGATCGCCGGACGGATGCCAGGCCACGTCGTGCTCGTCGAAGGGCCCATCCGTCAGCAGCCGCTTGTCCCCACTGGCGACGATCCAGACATGCTTGCGACGATCGTGCGTCGGCGGGTAGTTGTCGACCTGGAAGTGTTCTCGGGTCAGCCGCGCCGGTGTCCGGTCGCGCTCGCCCTGCGGTAGGTCGGCGTACTCCGCGGTCCATTCGGTAGCTACGACCGCCAGGGCAGATCCGTCTGGCGACCACTCGACCTGATGCGCAGTTACCGAGAACCGAGCCGCCTCGGTGACCTCTCCGGAGGCCACATCCATGATCATCACAGAGGCCGCGGTCGGTTCTTCGAGCGCTGCCCTCAGAAAGGCCAGTTGAGAACCATCGGGCGACCACCGAGGAGCGGTATCGACGTGGCCCTCGGTGAGTGCACCAGCGTCGTTCCCATCCCACAGCCACAGTGAACGCCGGTAGGTGTCGATCTCGAGGTCCGCACGAGAGACCACGAAGGCGACGCGGTGACCGTCTGGATGGAGCTGCGGGTCGGACGGGATTCGGACAGAAGCGAGGTCGCCGGGCTGCAATTGGTCACCTTTCGGGGGGCCTGGCGAGGCTACTCTCCCGGCCCGTGCGGATAGCTTCCCTCGTTCCAAGCGCCACCGAGATCCTCTTCGCAGTAGGAATGGGAGATGGCATCGTTGCCCGCACCCACGAGTGCGACTTCCCCCAGGACGCGGCACAGATCCCGCCTGTCACCTCCAGCCTCATCCAGACAGGCCTCCCTTCTGCCCTCATCGACAAAGCGGTCAGGGCCTCGGTTGCCGATGCCCACACCATCTACGCCATCGACGAGGAGGCGCTTGCCGGCACGACTCCAGATCTTGTCGTAACCCAGTCCTTGTGCTCGGTGTGCGCAGTTGACACGGCCACAGTCGAGAGGTGCTCGATGCCGTCAGCAGCCGCGGTCGCCTCGTTCGACCCGACCAACCTCGAGGAAGTGCTGGCCTCGATCGGCGACATCGCGGCAGTCGCCGGAGCGGGGGCGACAGGTCGGGCAATTGTCGCCCGCCTCCGGTCGCGACTGCATTGGCTGACCTCGTTGGTGGCCGAGCTCGAACCGCCTCGGGTCGCCGTCATCGAGTGGCCCGACCCCCTGTATGCCCCGGGCCACTGGGTGCCCGAGATGGTGGAGGCGGCGGGCGGGATCAATGTCTTCGGGACCAGCGGCCAGGCGTCACAACGAACGACGGTCGCCGAACTCGCCGCGGCGAGGCCAGACGTCATCGTCCTGGCTTTCTGTGGCTACAACCTCTATGAGACGCAAGTGCGTTTCAAAGAGCTGACCGCCAACCCGGACTTCGTGGAGGCGACTCGTTTCGCAAGGACCTTCGCAGTTGACGCCTCGGCGTACTTCTCCCGGCCAGGACCGCGCCTCGTCGATGGCATCGAGCTCCTGGCTTGGGCACTCCATCGCTGCCACCCCCGACTCCAGCCCCCGGTAGGCCGCGGTGCCAAGCTGATCGAAGCGGGCTGGGCCGACGTCGCCTCGTTACCGCTGTCGGCCGCAGCACCCGCATAACGCGACGAGGCCGGCCCGAAGGCCGGCCTCGAAGGCGTTTGGCACTCAACCGCTAGGCGTTGATGGCGTCAACCGCTGGACCCTGAGGTGCTCCGAATCCACCGAATCCCTGACCGCCGGCACCGGGTCCGCCGGGACCGCGCCTGCCGAAGCCCTGTCCGCCGAAGCCCTCTCCGTCAGGAGAGTGGCGGTGTCCGGGGCCGAAGCCCTTGCCCAAGCCACCACCGTTGTTCACCTTGTCGGTGATATCGGCGGTGATCTCGACCAGCTTCTCATCGGCCTCTGCCTGCGTCAGCCGCTCGTCGGCGACAGCATCAGCCAGGCGCTCTTCGGCGTGACCGACCATGAGGTCGATGACGGCCTCAGCAGTGGTTCCCTGCTGTTCGGCGATCTCGGCCAACGTCATGCCCTCCGAGATTGCCGCCCGCAGATCTTCATCCTCCATGTCGAGCAGCGTCAGCAGCTCCTGGTGGTAGGCCTCGCGCTCTGCCCGATGCTCTTCCCTCTGGGCCAGCCTGTCGGCAAAGCGCTCTGAGAAGTTCTCGGCGATGGCATCAGCCTGGTCTTGGGTGATCGTCCCATCCTCGACCAGTGGTGCGAGATGTTCAGTGACCTGTGACTGTCTTGTCTCGACCGGATCAACCGAGTCATCCGTCTGGGCGAAAGCGATCCCGCCCATGACGGCTGCGACGACAGCAACGACCATCACTCCCAATTTCATCGTGTGACGCACAGTGACTCCTTTGGTTGCGTCTTTCATGACCTCACTATCGCCGGGGCGTATTAGGAGACTGTTAAGGCCATTTACGGGTTCGGTAGAGTCTCGGCGGCGTCGAATTGGGTGCGGTAGAGCTCGCTGTAGAGGCCGCCGGCGTCCAAGAGGGCGGCGTGCGTTCCGTGCTCGAGAATCTGGCCGTGGTCCATCACGATGATCTGATCCGCCGCCAGGATGGTGCTGAGACGATGGGCGATGACGATCGAGGTTCGATCCTTCATCAACGACTCCAGGGCGTCCTGGATGAGCGCCTCCGACCGAGCATCGAGATGCGAAGTGGCCTCGTCGAGTATGAGGATCCGCGGGTCCTTGAGGATGACCCGGGCGATGGCAACCCGTTGCTTCTCTCCCCCAGATAGCCGATAGCCGCGCTCGCCAACCACGGTGTCGTAACCCTTCTCGAGGCCCGCGATGAAGTCGTGGATGTTGGCGGCGCGGCAAGCGGCTTCCAGCTCGGCATCCGTTGCCCCTTCTCTGGCATATCGAAGATTGGCGGCGAGCGTGTCGTGGAAGAGGTACGTCTCCTGGGTGACGACACCGATGGTCGTTGCCAGCGTGTCGAAAGTGACGTCGCGAACGTCAACGCCATCGATAGTGACCGCCCCAGACGCCACATCGTGGAGCCGGCGCGCCAGATAGGTGACCGTTGTCTTACCGGCCCCGCTTGGGCCAACCAGCGCCGTCAGCTGACCAGGCTCCACCGCGAAGGTGACGTCGCGCAGCGCCCAGCGTTGCTCTGGGTCAGCCATGCTTGGCTCATCCGCAAGATCTCCGCCGCCCCTCCAGTGGAAGCGCCGTACCGACTCGATGGTCGGAGCATCCTCCTGGTAGCTGAACGACACACCATCGAAGCCGATCTCACCTGTGACGGAGTCCAGCGAGATGGCGTTTTCCTTTTCCGTCAGGAAGTTTGGCAAATCCACCACCTCGAACACCCTCTCAAAGGAAACGAGCGACGTCGCGAACTCGACCCTGGCGTTGGACAATGCGATCAGCGGTCCATAGAGGGTGGCCAGGTAGGCAGCGAGAGCGACTATCGAGCCGATGGTCAGGTCTTCGTTGATCACCATCCTCGCACCGACCCAGAACACCAACGCCGTCCCGAGGGCACTAACAAGGCTGAGCGCCATGAAGAACCAGCGTCCGACGG
>JAZFSG010000022.1:0-10161 GCA_036446035.1 Acidimicrobiia bacterium
AAGTCCTGGATCAGATCATCGAGCTCTATGTCGAAGACGATCTCCAGCTTGGCCAGATAGTCGCCGCAGGCTTCGACCCCGAGACGGTGACCGACATCATTTCCATGGTTGATCGCAATGAGTACAAGCGCCGCCAGGCAGCCCCCGGTGTCAGGATCACCGAGAAGGCCTTCGGTCGAGATCGGCGGCAGCCGATTACACACCGCTACCGCGGATAACATCTGACGATGCGTGTGCTGATCGATGGCGTGGAAGTGGCCGCCGAAGATGCCTCGGTTTCCGTCTTCGATTGGAGCCTCATCCGCGGCTTCGGCTGCTTCGAGTACATACGCTCCTACAACGGCCATCCCTTCGGGCTTGACGCCCACCTGTTGCGTATGAGGGGAAGTGCGGCTGCCCTGGGCCTTGACGAGCCCCCCGCCCAGCTGGCCGAATGGATCTCACAGGTGGCGGCCGCCGGTGGCGACTGCTACATCCGGGTAGTGATGACGGCAGGGAGTCGCGACAGCCTCACGAAGACGCCCCCACGGGTGATCGTCTATTGGGAAGAGATCCCCGATGTTCCAGCCGCCTTCCGCCTGTCGGCGAGACAGGCGCCGTGGCATGCTGCGGGTGCCTTCAGCGAACTCACCCAGGCCAAGACCGTGTCCTACGCGCCGAACATGGCCGTTGGCCTGGCCGCGCAAAGAGATGGATTCCACGACGCCCTTCTCGTCGGTCGGGATGGTTCAGTGCTTGAAGGACCCACCTTCTCCATCGCGTGGTTCATCGATGGCGTCCTCGAGACCCCGACTCTTGACCTGGGAGTCCTCGAATCTGTGACCCGGACCGTTGTGCTCGAGGTGGCAGCGGGTATCGGAATCGAGATAGCGGAGGGCGTGTTCCCACTGGCTCGGGTGCTCGGCGCAGACGAGGTTGCCGTCCTCTCTACGGTCAAAGAGGTGTCGCCGGTAGTCGCGATCGACGAGACCGTATTCGCCCCTGGACCTCTCACCGAGAAGCTCAGATCGGCCGTTCTAGAGCGAGTCACGGCCGAGGTTGGTGGGCGCTAGTTGCTTCGTCTGGCGCGTGCCGTTGATGCCCTCTACGAATCGATCGTCTCTGACCCACGGGGCTGGACCGATGAACGCCTCGCGGAATGGGTCGCGGAGATCGCAACGGAAGGGGAGGCACTCTCTCGGGAGGTGCTGAAGCAGGTGCGCGCCGGGATGCGCAACGGGAGGCGCATTCGTAAATACTGGATCGACCAGCAACCACCCCAGGATTGGGAGATGGCCGTTGACCAGGCCCTTGGTGGGATGGGTTGGGATCCGGGACTGCGACTCGCCATGTTGGACCTCGAGTCATCGGCCGACCCCGAGGCGTTCGACGAGGTTCGACGTCGCTACCGCATGGTGAACAGCGTGCCGTGGCTGGAGGGCACGAGTTACGACGATTGGCTGGAAACGCGCTGACCGCCCGGCAGTAGGCTCGCCGTATGGCTGTTCGGCTAGCGATCTTCGTTTCCTGCCTCGCCGTCGTCTCGGCCTGCGGTGACAGCAGCGGAGCGACGACTACCACGCAGACGACCACAGCGCCGCCCGTCGTCACCACGACCCCAGCCACCGTCACCGCAGACAACACCCCAAGCACGACGTCAGCCGCGACCCCAACGACTGGGCCCGGCTTCTCGTTTCCCGAGTTCACGATCGTCGAGCGCACGGATGACGACGTTCTTGTGGTAGCCATTCCCGCTGGCACCTACACGGACATCGATCTTCAGAACCTCGTTGGTGAGATGGTCGAGCGATTCCCACCCGTCAATGGCTTGCACATCATCGACGACACGGCCGTGACACAACTCGTTCTCGCCGACTCGGTATCGGCCGAAGAGCAGGCACTGCTCGACCTGCACTACTTCCTTCGGTTGGAGGACGGATTCAGAATGGTCTACCTCGGACCCTTCGCCGAAGTAGGAGAAGTGATCCTCGGCTCCTAGAGCAAGAGTGTGGCGATGGCCAGGAACCCTCCGAACCCCACGATGTCGGTAACGAGCGTAAGAAAGATGTTCGAGGCCAGCGCCGGGTCCTGTCCGTACCTCTGCAAGAGCATCGGTATGGCCGCTCCGGCGGCCCCTGCCGCGATCATGTTGGCAAGCGCGGCGATTCCGATGACGAACGCGATCTCAGCCGAGTCGGTGAATATGAAGGCGATGATCGAGGCTGCCGCGGCTACCGCCAGGCCGTTGATAGCTCCGATCAGCGCCTGATTGCCAACAACCCGGAGGGAGCGGTGTTCTGGTAGGTCGCCGGTTGCGAGGGCCCTGATGACGATGGCCAGGCTCTGGGCCCCTCCGTTGCCTCCGACAGCTGCCACTACCGGCATGTAGGCGGCAAGTACCGCAGTGCGTGAGATCACCGGCTCGAAGCGGCTAACAACGACGGCGACGAGGAACGCAATGCCGAGGTTGACGACGATCCAAGGGAATCGATTGCGTACCGAGCGGGGAACGGTCGTGTGGACGGTTTCACCGACACCGGCACCAACCATGACGGCAATGTCCTCTACTGCTTCCTCCTGCACTGCTTCGAGGATCTCGTCGACCGTCACGATGCCGAGTAGCCGGCCTCGGAAATCGACAACCGGAAGTGACAGCAGCCCGTAGCGCTGGATGAGTTCGGCGACCTCCTCGCGATCCGTCTCGGGCCGGACGGCGACAGGGTTGGCGACCATCGCCTCGTCGATACCGGTCCCCGGCCGGGCAAAGACCAGGTCGCGGAAGGACAGCACGCCGTGGAGGCGTTGGTCGTGGTCGGTGATGTAGACGTAGGCCAACTGGCCCACTTCCTCCTGCAGACGACGCAGGGCCTCGATCGCTTCTCCAGCGGTGAGCCCGATCTGGATGGCGGCGAACTCAGTGGTCATCAGACCACCAGCGCTGTCCGGCGGATATGCGAGCAACGCCAGGACTTCATCGGTTGCCTTGTCTGCGACCTGCTCCAATACGTTCGGCCGGTCGGCGGGATCGATAACGCCAATGACGTCTGCGGCTTCGGCGGCGCTCATGGCCTCGACAATGCGAGCCGAGAACTCGCCAGGAAACTCGGTCAGAGCTTCGGCGGCGGCGTCCAAGCGCATCTCCGACAACACTTCGGCGGCTTCGGTTGGGTCCAGGTCGGTCAGCAGATCGACCGTGGCCTCTTGCCCAACGGCCTCCAGGATGTCGGCCGCCGTCGCCGGGTCGGCTTCCGCCATGGATTCCCACTCTTCGGCGTGGTCCCCGAGGTACCCCTCGGCCTCGCGGGGACGGCGCCTCGCCAGCTCGCGAAGGGCGACAGCTAGATCACGGGGGCGTCGGAGGCGCAAGCGCATGGGGTAAGGCTAGGAGGGATGAGCTATGAGCTATGGGCTTCGGGCCGGCCGAGTCTGGCTCGAACATGAGCGACGCCGACGAAGTCGGTCTCTGCCGGGCTCCACTCTCAGCCTCTCCGGACAGAGAAACAGGCCCTCTAGGGGGGGAGAAGAGGGCCTGTTTCAGAGGCTTTCGGGTGTCTCCAAGGGGGAGGAGGAGACGCTCGTGCCTGGAACCGGATACACGATGGCATCCCGTTGGCAGCGATGGTATCGGTTCCGCGACCTTTAGCAAGGGGTCAGCCTTCGCGCTCTTGTTGGACCCGTACACTCGCCGCCGCAAAGAGGAGGTGATGTGGTCAAGCTGACGGCCTACTCCCACGGCGCCGGTTGAGCGTGCAAGCTCGCACCTGACGAGTTGGCGCAGGTTCTGCGCCCTTTGGACAACAACCCGGCGATCCGACATCCCGACCTCTTGGTCGGACTCGACAACGCCGATGACGCCGGGGTCTACCGGTTGAACGCCGAGGTGGCGTTGGTGCAATCGGTCGACTTCTTCACCCCCATCGTCGACGACGCGTTCGACTGGGGTCGCATCGCCGCGGTCAACGCGCTCTCGGATATCTATGCGATGGGCGCAACGCCGTTGACGGCGATGCAGATGGTCGGCTGGCCACGCGACACGCTCCCCTTCGAGCTGCTGACCGAGGTACTGGCAGGCTCCGCCAGTGTCCTCGTCGACGCGCAGTGCACTCTCGTTGGTGGTCACTCTGTCGATGATCCCGAGCCGAAGTTCGGTCTGGCCATTACCGGGACTGTTCACCCCAACCGCATAGTCACCAATCGTGGCGGAGCCGCGGGCCAAGTACTTGTGCTAACAAAGCCGATAGGCACCGGCATCATTTCGACGGCGCTCAAGCGTGGCGCCATCGACGGCGAGCTAGAGAAACTCGCTACCGACTGGATGGCAACCCTCAATTCCGCGGCGCGAGATGCCATGCTGCGAGTCGGCGTCGCTACGGCCACGGACGTCACTGGCTTCGGGCTCCTCGGACACCTCGGAGAGATCATCGCGGCTTCGGGGCTTGGAGCAGACATCGACAGCGCGTCTGTACCGCTTCTTCCCGGAGTACGTGAACTGGTGGTCGAGGGTTTCGTTCCAGGGGGAACCAAGCGCAACCTGACATTCGCACAGGGGTTCACCGACTTCGGAGCCACGGACGAGGTCGACAGGGTCTTGCTGGCTGACGCTCAGACCAGTGGCGGCCTCCTCATCGCCACCGATGAGGCCGGCGCCGCGACGATCGTGGCTGAGCTCGGAGAGCCGGCAGCGATCATCGGACGCCTGCGGGCGGGCACCGGAATAACCGTCTACTAGATGCCGTCGCGCAACACCCGCATCCTGACCCTCGGGGTGTTCTTGACGATGATGGGCATCGCTCTCGTCGCTCCCATCCTCCCTCTGTACGCCAGGGAGTTCGGCGTGAGCAGAACGGGAGCAGGGGCGCTCGTCTCGAGTTTCGCGGTGGCCCGGCTTCTATTCGATCCCATCGGCGGCGTCGCTGCTGACCGCCTCGGCCCCCGACGGATCATGACCTTTGGTGGAATCGTGGTTGCAGTGTCATCGGTGCTGGCAGCACTGGCTCCCAACTACGCCGTTCTGGTGCTGGCACGGGTCATAGAGGGCTTCGGTTCAGCGGCGTTCGGCACTGCCGCGATGCACACGATCATCACACGGGCGCCCAAGGACCGCATGGGCAGAGAGATAGCGTTCTTCCAGACGGGCCTCCTCGGGGGAGTCGCCGTTGGACCCTTCATCGGTGGCAGGGCGGCTGAGCTAGGCGACTTTGCGACACCGTTCTGGATATACGCATTCATGGGGGTGATCGTTGCCTACATCTCGTGGCGTTTCGTTGAAGACGCGCCGCCATCGGGCAAGTCGCTTGGCGAATTGTGGAGGTCCGCTGGATCGACGATCCGTACCCCAGCCTTTGCCGGGTTGCTATTCGTTGCCTTCGCCATGTTCGTGATGCGGGCGGGGGCCCGCGTAACGCTGCTTCCCTTGTTCGGATCCGAGGAGCTGGGACTCTCCGCGTCACAAATAGGTGATGTGCTTGCTATCTCCGCGCTGGTGACGGTGCTGATCATCAACCCAGGAGGTTGGCTTGTCGATCGCGTTGGTCGGCGTCCGGTCTTGGTCGCCGGCATGGCCCTAACCGCCGTGACGGTGGCCGCTTATGGGCAGATGACGACGTACGGAGGGCTGCTCGGCGTTTCGATCGTCTTCGGAGTAGTCGCCGGCGTTGCCGGGATCGTCCCGCCGACGCTCGCGGGCGATCTCGCCCCTGAGGGTGCGGAGGGATCGGCCGTCGGCATGTATCGGATGGCCGGCGACCTTGGCCTCATCGTCGGACCCGTCTGGTTGGGATCGGTCGCCGACACAGGTGATTTCACCATGGGCTTCAATATCGCGGCGGGGTTGCTGCTGGCCGCCGCCGTCGTTGGGTTCTTCATGCGAGACACGACGCGCCGTCCCGTAGCCCAGCTGAGACGCGACGTCTAACCTCGCGGCGATGAAGAAGCTCGCAGGGATGTTGCTTAGTGGTTGGGTCGGCTGGCGCCTGTTCGGCCCCGAGTTCGTCCCCCGGTTCCGGGCTCCGCAGCGCCACCCTGCCAGGCTGCGAGGCCGGTCGGTCTTCGTCGGAGACCGTGAGTTCCTCATTCGCGAGACCGGGAATCCTGAAGGTCCCGTTCTCTTCATGCTGCACGGCTGGGGCTATGCCAGCATCGCTACGTGGTATCGGACGATCGAGCCCCTCGGCGACCACTTCCGCCTCATCCTCATGGATCAGCGCAATCACGGAGGCACGGCGCGGATCCGGGGCTCGTTCTCCATAGAGGACCTCGCCGACGACGCCGCAGGAGTCATGGACGCTCTGGAGTTGGGGAGAGTTGCGGTCGCCGGCTACTCGATGGGCGGCATGGTGGCCCAGTCACTCGCCAGGAGACATCCCGAGAAGGTCGCGAGCTTGGCGCTCGGAGCCACGGCCGCCTTCCCGATCCCGAGGCGGCGGCTGGCAACGCGCGTGGTCTTCGCTATCGCCAGAGGCCTCGGACGCGTTTCCCTCATTGAGTGGGCGAGGGCGACGCACCGTTACCTCCTCAAGAGCGGAGCCGTCGAGCCCGAGCACGCCCGCTGGTTATGGGAGGGCCTGCTCGATCGCGACTCGACACTGTCGTTCGAGTCGGGCGCTGCTATCTGGCACTTCGACTCACGAGCGTGGGCAGCAGACCTCGACGTTCCGTCTCTCGTCATCATTCCGATGTCAGATCAGCTGGTTCCGCCACACCGCCAGCGGGAACTTGCCGAGCTGTTGGCGGCCAAGGTGGTCGAGCTGCCTGCCGCCAAGCACGAGGCCGTGCTCACGCACGGCGACGACATCGCCAAGGCCATTATCGAGTTCGCCGGCTAATCCAGGCTCTAGATGGCCTAGCGGTCCGCCAGGCGGCGGGAGATGACGACGCGCTGGATCTGGTTGGTTCCCTCGTAGAGCTGGGTGATCTTGGCGTCTCGCATGTAGCGTTCCGCCGGGAAGTCCTTGATGTAGCCGTAGCCGCCGAGCACCTGAACGGCGTTGGTCGTCACCTCCATGGCCGTGTCCGAGGCGAAGCACTTAGCGATGGCGGCGACACGCGTGAGCTCGGGATCGTCGCGATCGGCCATGGTGTGGGCCTCGTAAACCAGGTGGCGAGCTGCGCTTATCTGGATGTCCATGTCAGCCAGCATGAAGCCGACGGCCTGGAAGTCGATAATGGGCCGGTCGAACTGTCGTCGTTCCTTGGCGTAGTCAAGGGCCAGGTCCAATGCCCCTTGGGCGATGCCGAGAGCCTGGGCGGCGATGCCGGGACGTGAGCGATCGAGGGTCATCATGGCGATACGCATGCCCTCACCCTCATCGCCGACCAGGGCATCTGCGGGGATTCGCACCTCGTTGAAGATCAGCTCGCCGGTAGGCGAGCCACGCAATCCCATCTTGTCCTCGTACTTGCCAACCTCGAAGCCCGGCGTAGCCGCGGGCACGAGGAAACAGGAGATGCCCCGAGCACCGGCGTCTGGGGCGGTTTTGGCGAAGATCGTGTAGATCGATGCAACCCCAGCGTTGGAGATGAATCGCTTTGACCCCGTGATCACCCACTCGTCCCCATCGCGCACCGCCTTGGTGCGCATCGCGGCGACGTCTGAGCCTGCCTCCGGCTCGGTGAGACCGTATGCGGCTTGGTGTTCCCCAGCGATGATGCCGGGGATCCACGCCGCCTTCTGCTCGGCCGGTCCTCGCAATAGCACGGGGATCATCCCCAACTTGTTCAGCGAGGCGATCATCGCTGTCGAGGCACATACCCGAGATAGCTCCTCGACGACGATCGCCTGGATGATGCCGTCTGCCCCGGCGCCGCCAGACTCCTCGTCGAACATCACCGAGAGGAGGTCCATCTTGATCATCTCGGCGTGAAGGTCTGCAGGCCAGATGCCCGTCGCATCGATCTCTGCGGCTCGCGGGGCGACCTTGTCCAGGGCGAACTCGCGAACCACCTTGCGGAAGTCCTGGTGTTCGGGTGACAGCTGGTAGGCGTCGGTCAATGTGTGTGGCTGTGTTCGCCGGAAAGGGTCTTGGCCATGAGCACGGCAAGCCCGACCAGCAACACCAGCATGAATAGCTTCTTCATGCGCCTCCTTTCGCTTCAGTCTACGCGAACTAGGCCTCTCACTGTCTGAAGCCACTAGGTAGCCTCACGCTCATGACCCGCCGTCTCGTCACATATGCCTGGATCGCGACCGGCCTATCGGTCGCCGTGATCGCCGGCGGCGCCATCGTGCGGGCGACTGGTTCGGGCGCTGGTTGCGGCTCTCACTGGCCGCAGTGCAACGGATCGGTCGTACCGGAAGGCACGACCGAATCGATCATCGAATTCACCCACCGACTGACGTCGGGGTTGGCTTTCCTTGCTGCGATCTGGCTCTTCATGCTTGCCCGTCGCGTCGATGTGGTACGGGTGCGTCGGGCTGCGGGAGCGGCGCTTCTCTTCATGGTCGGGGAGGTTGCTATCGGAGCCGCTCTCGTCCTCGGCGAGTGGGTTGGAGACGACGCCTCGGTGGCGAGGGCTGTCATCGACGGCTTCCATCTCGTAAACACTCTCTTCCTGCTTGCTGCGCTCGCCCTGACGGCATGGTGGGCGGGCGGCGGGCCGCCCATCCGTCTTCGTCGGCAATCGTCCGAGGGTCGGCTGCTGGTCTGGGGGCTTGGGGCGCTGCTGGTTGTCGCAGCCGCGGGAGCGCTTACGGCCCTCGGCGACACCCTGTTCCCGGATGCCTCGATCACCGACGACCTTTCTTCGGGGAGCCACTTCCTCGTGAGGCTTCGAGTACTGCATCCGATCCTGGCGGTGGCAACGGCCGTCTATCTCGTGGTCGTCACCAGGCGATTGGCCGCCAACAGGCGCGGCTTCCAAGGCAGCCTCGCACTATTGGTCGGCTCCATCGTCGGTTTCCAGGTGATCGTTGGAATCGTCAACCTCGCCCTCGGTGCCCCGGTGTGGATGCAGGTGGTCCATGTCGTGGTTACTGATGCCCTGTGGATCTCAGCTGTGGTGTTGACCGCAGCTGAGCTGGCGGTAGAGAGGGTGCCGGCGGCATGACGTCGCTAGCTGCTCCCACTCGTCGCCTTAGAGCTGTAGTCGAGCTGACGAAACCACGCATCATCGAGCTGCTCTTGGTAACCACGGTGCCCGCCATGGTCGTAGCAGCAGATGGATGGCCGAGCACCTGGCTTGTGGTGGCGACGGTGTTGGGTGGAACTCTCTCGGCCGCCGGCGCCAATGCACTGAACAATGTGCTCGACAGCGACGTCGACATCGTCATGGAGCGCACTGCAGGTCGGCCGCTCCCGACGCATCGCCTGTCGACATTGTCGGCGTTGGCGATCGGTGTCGGCCTCGGCATGGCCGGCTTCGCCCTTCTGACGGTTTCGGTCAACCTGCTGTCTGCTCTTCTGGCGACCGCGGCGCTGCTCTTCTACGTCGGCGTCTATACGTTCGTCCTCAAGCGCACGACGGTCGAGAACATCGTCATCGGCGGCGCCGCCGGCGCGGTGCCGGCCCTCGTTGGCTGGGCGGCCGTCACTGGAACTGTTGAGCTCCCCGCCTACCTCATGTTCGCTGTCGTCTTCCTGTGGACTCCTCCACACTTCTGGGCGTTGGCCCTCCGCTTCAAGGACGACTACGCCAGGGCGGGGATTCCGATGCTTCCGGTCGTCGCCGGCGAGGACGTCACCCGTCGACGGATGGTGATCTACAGCGTTGGCACTGTCGCTGTGTCGCTGACACTGGTTCCCGCTTCCTCGCTTGGCGTCATCTACGGCTTGTCCGCGGCATTGCTCGGTTCATGGTTCGTCTGGGGCGCAATCCAGCTGTGGCGTCGCCCAGATCGAGCCATGCGCTACTTCAAGGAGTCCGTCTACTACCTCGGGCTCCTCTTCGTGGCCATGGCCGTCGACCGCCTCATCGGATGACGGACACTGCGCCTATTCGTCCCGAGGAGGGCTTCGACGAGGACGCGGTTGCCGCCTTCTTGTCGATCGAGGTCGCCGATCTGGAACCTCCGTTTGTCTTCGAGCAGTTCCCTGGGGGCAAGGCGAATCTGACCTACCTAGCCCGCGATGCTGCCGGAAGGGAGCTGGTGCTGCGTCGCCCGCCCCTCGGGGAGGTAGCCCCCGCAAGTCACGACATGAGCAGGGAGCATCGAGTGCTGTCTCGACTATGGGAGCGCTACCCGAA
>JAZFSG010000023.1:0-3320 GCA_036446035.1 Acidimicrobiia bacterium
TGTGCACTCTAGTCGAACGTATGTTCGCCCTCCCCCTCCAGAGTGACCGAGCGCAGCGAGGCGGAGGGGGCGTCAGCAACGAGCACGCCCGCTAGGAAGCCCCCCTCCCCGGCTCCGCCGGTACTCCCCCCCATGGGGGGAGACACGATGCGGGCCCAAAGCTCAAAGCTCAAGGCTCAAAGCTCGATATCTTTCTCCTATGCGTGAGTGGTCTGATGAGGAGATGGCGCCGGAGACAGAGCTGTTCGAGATGCGCCTCCAGCAGCAGCGAAAGAAGCGCATCATCGCAGGCATCGCCGTCATCGTCATCGTCGCCATGGTGGGACTGCTCGCCTTTTCGGACGTCTGGCGGGCCAATCGCCAGCGCATCCCCGCCCCCGAAAAGATCGAGTTCGTCGAGACCTAGGTGTCGACCACGTCGGTGGCGGCGATGGCCCAGGCGAGACCACGCTCGGGATCGGCGATAGCCAGGTGAAGTTCCCAACCCTCCGTGAAGTCAGCAGGTCGCCAAGCCAGCCACTCGAGGCGACTGCCCTCCCCTCCCAGGTCCGGCCACTCGGCTCCGGCAAGGTTGGCGACAGCCCACCAGGCGTTGTAGCGGCCGACGGCGGCGCCGCGCCTGCGGCCGTGAGCGCCGCCACTAGCGCCGGCCCACCCCATGCGGGCGATCGCATCCTGTGGCTCGAGACGCTTGGCGACGACCGCAGAAGCACCGGTCGCCGCGATGGCGTCTGCGGTCGAACCCCTCACCGCGACCGTCTGCACGGAGCCCGTCCAGGGCTCCACAAGATCGTGCAAGGCATCGAGAACATCGTCATCCTCAGTCACCTCGGCCGTCGCCGCCGGGACTTCGAGAGCCTCGTAGCGGTCGACCTCAGGTTCGGGAAAATCGGCGCCATCGGCCCGGTAGACGGCCACCGCGTATCGAGGCTCCCACTGCTCGGGGGCCACCGGGATGTCGTAGGTGTGCGCGGGGACCTGCCCGACGTCTTCGCCGCGCAAGGCACGCTCGCGGGCGACCAACTCCCGGTGATCACCCATGTCGAGGTGGGGCTCCAGCTCAGCCCACTCGTGGGTAGACGCCGCCACCTCCCACAGGGGTCCCAAGGTGTGTCGGCCGGCGCCAGAGACAACGGCGGCGGCTGCGAACTCTCCTGGAGCGTCGAGGGCCAACCTGTAGGCGCCGTACTCAGATGCCGCCCACACCTGCTTGCCGCGCTCAACGCCTTCGGCGCAGCGCTCCCTTACTTCGACGATGTCTTCCCACGAGCGCGACGAAGCCAAGCCGTCGATGTGGTGGATCAGACCGTCGAGGTCACTCGCCTCGATGAGCTCGGTGAGGCGGCTGATGGACTGGGCTAGACGAGCTCGTGTTCGCGCAGGCCGAAGCTGGGATGGCGCATGCGGGTGAGCGCTCGCTTCTCGATCTGACGGATGCGCTCAGCCGTAAGGCCGAACTCGTCGCCGATCTCGTCGAGTGGCCGCGGCACTCCGTCAACGAAGCCGAAGCGGAGGGCGAGGATGCGACGCTCACGGTCGGGAAGCCGGGAGACGGCGGACCGCAGGTCATCGGAAACAGCAAGCTCCTCAATCTTGAACACCGGATCGTCCTCTTCGATGTCGCCGATGACGAAATCGCCGAGAACGGCTCCGTCCTCGCCAACAGGCGCCTCGAGGCTCGCCGACTCCTGAAGAGCAAGCGCATCCTCGATCACCTTCTGCTCGAGGCCGGTCTCGCCGACAAGCTCTTCCATGGTGGGCTCGCGACCGGTCTCGGCACGCAGCCTGTCGGCAACGGCGTGGACCAGGTTGGCCTTGTCATGGAGCTGTCCGGGAATGCGGACCGTGCGAGACTTCTCGGCGATGCCGCGCTGGATGGCCTGGCGGATCCACCAAGTGGCATAGGTGGAGAACTTGAAACCCTTGCGCCAGTCGAACTTCTCGACGGCACGCATCAGGCCAAGGTTCCCCTCCTGGATGAGATCGATGAAGTCCATCCCGGGCGTGTTGCGGTAGCGACGGGCCTGGCTTACCACGAGGCGCAGGTTGGAGTTGACGAACCGGTGACGGGCATCCTCGCCGCGCCGCATGGAGCGTCCGAGGCGGCGCCTCTCGCTGAGGTCGTCGTAGGTCTTGGATTCGATCTTCTCTTCCGCGGACTTGCCCTCTTCGATGGTCTGGGCAAGCATTACCTCTTCGTCAGCCGTCAGCAGCTCGTGCTGCCCGACGTTGTTGAGGTAAGCAGCGACGGTGTCGGTAGTTAGTTCAACGGTCTTCAGTTGTGCCCCCATGGAACCCTCCTAGGAGTTACAACGCGATGAGCTTGTGCATTATTTCACAATCCCGGCATTTGGCAAGGGAAATCACTCGAAAATCCCAGATTCCTGCGCTGCGCTGTCTTCGTGTCTAGAGAACGGACGACACTACACGGTTTTGGAGGAATAGCTGCCATTTCGGACTTTTCGACGCGTGGCGGTTGCCAAGCGCCTAGACTTCCCAGACTTCGAAGCCGATGCTTTCGGAGTCCTAAAAGAAAGATACGGGAGGAATACCCATATGCGATTCACGAAGCTGTTGGCTCTCGTGTTCGCCCTGGCGCTAGTAGCGGCTGCGTGTGGAGACACCAGCAGCACAACGACGACCAGCGGCGGAACACAGGCGCCAACCACAGAGGCGCCCGCAACAGACGCGCCGACAACAGACGCGCCGACAACAGACGCGCCCGCGGTGTTTCCGCCAGCGGCCATGAGCGATCTTGGCGGCGTGCTAATCGGCGCCGGCGAGTCCGTCCAGATCAGGACACTCCAGTCCATCAGTGGTGGTACGGAGTTCTTGGGCGTTGACCAGAACCGTGGAACGGAACTGGCAGTCGAGGACTACGGAGACGTCGCGGGTCACAGCGTTGACCTCGGGGTGTTCGAGGACGACCTGTGCGGCCCCGAAGGCGGAGCCGCCGGAGCCCAGGCCATCGTTGCTCAGGACGGCGTCCTCGGTGTCGTCGGAACCACGTGTTCCGGTGCTGCCGCAGCGGCGAGCCCGATCATCACCGGTGCGGGATTGGTCTTGATCTCCGGATCCAACACCAGCCCCTCGCTGACGTCTGACCTTGAGGGCAACGCCAACGAGAACTGGCAGCCCGGCTACTACCGGACAGCCCACAACGACCTGTTCCAGGGCGCGGCTGCAGCTGAGTACGCCTTCAGCGTTCTCGGGCACACCGTTGCCGGAGCGATCCATGACGGCGACCCATATACCCAGGGTCTGGCACAGTCCTTCTCCGATGCGTTCACCGCACTCGGCGGAACGGTTTCTGTGTTCAC
>JAZFSG010000024.1:0-7509 GCA_036446035.1 Acidimicrobiia bacterium
AGGAGGAATATCACATGGCTGACAACAAGGGAGTCATGATACTGGCTGAAACCGCCGACGGCAAGCTGGCCGCGATTGCGACCGAGCTTCTCGGTGCCGGCCGGAAGCTGGCCGACGATCTCGGCGAAGAACTGAGCGCCGTGCTTGTCGGCTCGGACGTCGGCGGTCTCACAGCCGAAGTTATCGCCTTCGGCGCCGACAAGGTCTACGTCGTCGACGATGCGCTGCTCAAAGAGTACCAGACCGATTCCTACACGGAGGCGCTGACCAGGGTCGCCGGCCAGGCGCCGCCCAAGGTCCTGCTCTTGGGGCAGACCTCGATCGGCCGGGATCTCGCCCCGCGCCTCGCCTTCCGGCTGAACACCGCCGTCTCGATGGACTGCGTCGAACTGGCGATCGACCCCGATTCCAAGCAGCTGCTCCAGACCAAGCCTGTCTACGGTGGTAGTGCCCGCGCGATCTATACGCCCGACTCATTACCCAGCATGGCGACGCTTCGTGTCAAGGCGGGCGAGCCTCTGGCACGCGACGACTCCCGCAAGGGCGAGGTGGTCAACGTCGACGCCGGCCTCGACGCCTCGGCAATCCGCGCCACCGTGGTCGAGACGAAACTCGAGGAAGTCGAGGGCATCAAGCTGGAGGACGCCGCCATTATCGTCTCCGGCGGACGCGGCATGGGTGGCCCCGAGGGATTCAAGGAACTCGAGGGTCTGGCGAAGGTTCTCAAGGGAGCCCTCGGCGCTAGTCGGCCACCGTGCGATAACGGCTGGGTACCGGATACGATCCAGGTAGGCTTGACCGGCAAGATAGTGTCACCGGACGTCTATATCGCGGTGGCCATCTCCGGCTCCAGTCAGCATCTCGCCGGCTGCGGCGGCTCGAAGACGATCGTGGCGATCAACCGTGACCCCGAGGCCAACATCTTCAAAGAGGCTGCATTCGGCGTCGTCGGCGACTGGAAGAAGGTGGTTCCGGCCTTCATGGAGAAGGTCAAGGGCCTGCTTGCCTGACCGGTCTCGACCGACTCTCTCGGAGTCGACTGAATCTGAAAGAAAGAGAGGGGCTGCGCTCGCGCAGCCCCTCTCTTCTTCAACAAACGCGGCTGGGAGGTCAGGCCTTCTCCTTCGCCGCCTGTCGTTCGGCGACGACCTTCTGGGCAACGGTGGCCGGGACCTCCTGGTAGTGACTGAACTTCATCGTGAAGGTGCCCCTGCCCTGGGTGAGCGACCGCAGCGAGATCGCGTAGCGCTGCACTTCCGCCAGCGGGACCCGGACATCAACGACGTTTACGCCGTCCTCAGGGTTCATCCCCTGCACGTGGGCACGCTTCGTGTTGAGATCGCCGATGATGTCGCCGGTGTATTCTTCGGGCGCCCTGACCGTCAGATCAACCACCGGCTCGAGAAGTGTCGGCTGTCCGTCGCTCAATCCTACCCTCACTGCGCCCGCGCCGGCGATCTTGAAGCAGATCTCCGATGAATCGACCGGGTGGAAACTGCCGTCATAGAGGGTCACCTTGATATCGTCGACCGGGAAGCCACCCAGAACGCCTCCCTGCACTGCCTCGTTGAAGCCCTTCTCGACAGCGGGAATGTAATTCTTCGGCACCGAACCACCGACGATCTTATCCGCGAACTCTCGACCGGAGCCGCGCGGCAACGGTTCGAGTTCCAGCCGGACATGACCGTATTGCCCGTGACCCCCGGTCTGCTTCTTGTGCTTGTACTCGGCTTTGGTCCCCACCGCTATCGTCTCCTTGTAGGGGACCCTCGGAGTCGCCAGCTCGACGCCAACGCCGAACTTGCGCTCCATCCTCTCGGCGGCAACGTCCAGCTGGGTGTCGCCCATGCCGGAGATAATCGTCTCGTGGGTGCTCAGCTCGCGGTGCACCTCGAACGTCGGGTCCTCTTCAGCCAGCTTGGCCAGTGACGAGCCGAGCTTGTCCAGGTCCGCCTTGGTCTTCGGAGAGACCGATTCGCTGAAGATGGGCGACGGGAAGAGGATGGGGACGAGATGCACCGGCTTCTCCTTCGTCGCCAGTGTGTCACCGGTCGCTGTCACATTCAGCTTGGCGACTGCTCCAATGTCGCCGGCGCGGATCTGCTGCACCGGTTCCTGGTTCTTGCCTCGCATTACAAAGACCTGGCCGATTCTCTCGTTCTCCTCGCGCGTCGAATTCCAGGCTTGGGAACTGCTCCTGAAGGTGCCGCTGAAGACACGAAAGTAGGTCAGCCTGCCGACGTAGGGATCGGCGGTGGTCTTGAAAACGATGGCCGCCAGCGGACCATCGGCCTCGGGTCTCACCGTCTCTTGCTCGCCGCCGGCGGCAACGACGGCGTATTCCCTATCCCCCGGCGACGGCAGATAGCTGCCGATCGCGTCCATCAACTGGCTGACGCCGATGTTCTTCAGGGCCGAAGTCGCCAGAATCGGGACTACCTTGCCGCCGACGACACCCTGTCGCAGGCCGTCGATGAGTTCCTGCTGGGAGAGGTCTTCTCCCCCCAGATACTTCTCGATGAGGCTGTCGTCGGCTTCGGCGGCCGCCTCGACCATCTGCTCGCGGAGTGAGTCTGCCTCACCCTGCAGGGCCTCGGGTATGTCGCCCTCGGTGGAGTCCGTCCCCGTGTAGCTCCTCATCGTCAACAGATCGACGATGCCCTTGAAGTCGTTATGGTCGCCAATCGCCAACTGGATCGGTACGCACTTCCGGCCGAATCTGCTTTGAACCGCCTCGACGGTTCGCGCGAAATTGGCGTTCTCCCGGTCCATCTTATTGATCACGATCAGTCGAGGCAGGCCAGCCTCTTCGGCGTAGGACCAGACTTGTTCGGTGCCGACTTCCACACCTGAGGCGGCGCAGACGACGACGACGGCGCCCTCGGCAACCCGCATCCCGCACCTGACCTCGCCGACGAAATCGAGATAGCCGGGTGTGTCGATCAGGTTGACCTTGTTGCCCTGCCACTCGTAGGGGAGCAGGCTCAGGCTGATGCTCATGTTGCGCTTATGTTCCTCCGGGTCGTAGTCCGACGTGGAACTGCCGTCGTCAACCTTGCCCAGCCGGTTGACCGCCTTGGCGTTGAAAAGCATCGCCTCCGCCAGGGACGTCTTCCCCGTCCCGTTGTGTGACAGCAGCACAGAATTGCGAATCGTGTCGAGTCCGTAGTCAGCCATCTAGGCACCTTTCCAATGCAGAATCGCTAGCTCAATTATTATAGTCGGCGTCCGGTCACAGGGCAACCGATGACGCCGGAACCGAGAACTGCCTTTGGCCGTCCCCTGCGCGGTCGGCCTACTCGGCGAACCGGTCGTAAACGACGATTTCCGCCAACTCTTTCCGGGGAGGCGCCGTCGCCTCCCGGTCGGGATAACCGAGCGGCGTCATCTCGACCACGGTGTATCCGTCGGGGACATTGAGCAGTTCACCAACCTTGTCGTGATCGAAAAGCCCGACATGTACCGTACCCAGTCCCAGCGCGTGGGCGGCAAGCACCAGGTTCTGCATGGCCAGGGCGACGTCGAACATGTAGAAGTCGCCCCTCGCCGTCTGCGCTTCGCCGTGGTAGTAGCCCGACCGCTCCAGCTTGGCGCAGGCGACGATGGTCACCGGCGCGTTCTGGAGTGCCTTGGTGGCCGGGTTGTTTTCGCTGAGTGCCTCCACCAGCCCGGCGCGCAGGCCGTCGTCGCGGACGACGACGAAGCGCCAGCATTGTGTGTTGGCCCACGACGGCGCCCAGCGGGCGGCCTCGAGGATCTTCTCCAGTGTCGCCTCATCGACCGGGGTATCCTTGTAGCGGCGAATGCTCCGCCTGCTCATGATGGCGTCTAGAACGTCCACGTTTCCTCCTTTTGCTTGTACATTGCAGCCGTCTCCCGCGAGCGGCACAATACGCTGCCTCCGGTCAGGCTGACCCTGTCGGCCAGGCCCCCCTGCCAATCAGCGAGACGAAGCGGCAGGCGCCCAACTTCTCAATCTCGTTCCCGTCCCCGCGACGCGTCACGCGGCAGAGCTCCTGCAACTGGCGCGATCCCACCGGAATCACCAGCCGCCCGCCGATCGCCAGCTGATCGACGAGCTCGCCGGGAACGTCCGGCACACCGGCGGTGGCGATGATCGCGTCGTAGGGCGCTTCGCGCCGCCAACCCAGCGCTTCTTCGGCACGGCACAACGTGATATTGCCATAGCCCAGGCTGTCCAGTGTTCTCTCCGCTGCCTCCGCCAGTGCCGGCAGGCGCTCGGTGGTGACGACCTGGCGCGCCAGTTCGGCCAGAATCGCCGACTGGTAGCCGCTACCTGTGCCTAGTTCGAGGACCTTCTCGACCCCGGTCAACTCCAGTTTCTCGGTCATCAGGGCAACTATGTAGGGCTGCGAAATCGTTTGCCCGTACCCGATCGGGAGCGGCCGGTCCTCGTATGCCAGACTCTCGCTCCCCGGCGGCACGAAGCGCTCACGGGGCACACGAGCGATCGCCTCCAGCACACGCCGATCCCTGATCTCGCCGGCGAGGTGCTCGGCCAGCCTGGCCCTCGCGACCTCAAAGTCCATGGTCAGTCCCACCATCGCGACAGGACTAGCTGAGAACCAGCTTCAGTACGACCAGGACGGCCAGCATCAGCACCGCCAGGATACCGATCGTCCTCAGTTCCGCTCCAATGTACGGATGCCGGACGGGCTGGCGAGCCGTTACGGCCTTCGACGAGACGCCAACTGCCGGGGCGACGGCATCCAGCGGAGCGCTTGCCTCGACGGGTCGGCCGGATCCGCCGGGAGCGGCGGCCTGTCCCGCGCCGGGGCTCTGCCGGCGGCCCTGGGCCTTCCGCGCTGGTGGTTGCCTGCCTCGTTTGCGTCTCGATTTACCGGGCATAGACAGACTCCGGACGATCGGTCACTTGGCTCTGGGGTGCGATTTCTCGTAAGTGCGGCGGACGTGTTCTGTGGTCAGGTGCGTGTAGACTTGCGTCGTCGAGATGTTAGCGTGGCCCAGTAGCTCCTGCACGGAGCGTAGGTCGGCACCGCCACTCAACATGTGGGTGGCGAAGCTGTGTCGCAGCGTGTGCGGCGTAACGTCGTCTTCCAGTCCCGCCGCCCTGGCGTATTCCTTGAGTATCTGCCAGAAACCCTGGCGAGTCAGCCGCTCGCCGCGGCGATTGAGGAAGAGGGCACGCTCTTCGTCACGTCGCACCAGGCGAGGCCGCGCCTCTCGGATGTACTCCTCGACAATGGCCACCGCCTTCTTGTGAATCGGAACCAGCCGCTCCTTCTTCCCCTTGCCGAGGCAACGCACGTCACCGTCGACGGTGTTGACGTGCTCGACGTTGAGCGACACCAACTCGCTGACCCTCATGCCGCTGGCGTAAAGCAACTGCAGCATCGCCGAGTCTCGCTTTGCCTCCGGCGTGGACTGCTCTTCCGGCTGTTCGAGTAGGGCCCTGACTTGGCTGACGGAAATCGGCCGCGGCAGCGACCGGCCTACGTTCAGCGACTCCATGTTCTCAGTCGGGTCTCGGACGATTACGCCATCGCTCAGCAGAAACTTGAAGAACGACCTGGCGGCCGCTATCTTCCGTGCCCGGGTAGTCTCGGCGTACCGCCTCTCCTGCAGATCAAGCAGGTGGGCCAGCATGTCCTGGCGATCGACACCGGCCCAGGCGGGCGTCGCCGCCTGCTTCTCGGCCCTCGCGGAGATGAACTGGGCGAGTTGTGAAAGGTCGTTACGATAGGCCGAAGCCGTGTTCGCGGAGAAGCCCTTTTCCACGGTCAGGTAGGTGAGGAACCTCTCGATGTCCTCTTTCACCGCTATCTCGCCTTTGCCAAATCGTCAGATCCTTCCCGACACCGGAATCCATTTTAACATAACTCAAAAAGAAAATCAGCCCACCACTCAGGGAGCATGCTGGCCATTGCGATCAACAGATGGCTCCACTGCGAAGCGGCGCCGGCGAGCGTGTTGCCGGAATCACGCCCGATCGCGGTCTAGGGTGCGTCGATGCTGGAGACTTCCACCGGCACTTCGATGGGCCTGGTGGCGCCGAAGCTGGCGGCTACGCGGCGGAAATGCAGGCCGTAGATCGAGAGGACCACCGACAGTGGCAAGACACTCGGCCGCCTGAAGAGCGTCGACAGGAACAGACCCCAGTAGTGTCGCCGCCCTCTTTCCATGACGCCGAGCACCCACATCGACCTGAAGAACCCGGTAATATGGTACCGCCGGAGATAGGTCGCTTTGGGCGCCTGGTAGGGTCGATACTCCCTGAGGAAAGTCTTAATCCGCGCGTAGTACTCCCTGGGCGCGTAGATCGTCTTCATAATGTGCTTGTAGCCGTCGATCAGGGTCTCGTAGTTCATCTTGGGAACGAAGTTCATCGAGCAGTCGGTGTTGTCGCCGGTACTGTCGCGCAGCAGGCGGTTCTCTTCACGGAGACGGTCGTACAGCCGCGTTCCCCGAGGTGCGGTGAGCAGGCCGACCATCGCGGTAACGATGCCACTGTTCTGAATGAAGTTTATCTGGCTGCGGAAAATGGACAGCGGGTCGCTGTCGAAGCCGACGATGAAGCCACCCTGCACTTCCAGACCGAAGCTCTGCATCTTCTTGACGGCGGCCACCAAATCCCGGTTCCTGTTGGTGAACTTGTTGCACTCGGCGAGACTGTCCTCGTTGGGAGATTCGATGCCGACGAACACCCTGTTGAAACCGGCCGCAGCCATCAACCGCATAAGTTCCTCGTCATCGGCGAGGTTGATCGATACCTCGGTGAACAACGGGAATGGGTATTTCCGTCGCTTCGACCACTCGATGATCGCCGGCAGGATCTCGGCCTTGAGTTTCTTCTTGTTGCCGATGAAGTTGTCGTCGACGACGAACAGACTCCCCCGCCAGCCGCTGGCGTAGACCGACTCGATCTCCGCCAAGAGCTGGTCCGCGGACTTGGTACGCGGGCGGTTTCCGTTGAGCGTCACGATGTTGCAGAACTCACAGTTGAAGGGACAGCCGCGTGAGTACTGGATGTTCATCGACGAGTACTTGTCCATGTCGATCAGCGACCACATCGGGATCGGAGTCAGGCCAAGGTCGGGCCGCTCGGGTGACGTGTAGATGTGCTTGGCCTGCCCCTTCTCGAGGTCCGCCAGGAACGGAGGCAGCGTCGATTCGGCCTCATCCAGCACCAAGTGATCGACCTCGTCGAACTCATCGTACTCGCTGGTAAACAGCGGGCCGCCGGCAACCACTTTCGTGCCGAGCGCGTGGCAGCGGGCGATCGTCTCTCTTGATGAGTCCCGTTGAACCACCATCGCCCCGATAAAGACGTAGTCGGCCCACTCGATGTCCTTGTCCTTAAGCGGCTTCACGTTCAGGTCCACCAGCTTCTTCTGCCACTCCGCGGGAAGCATCGCAGCTACTGTCATCAGGCCCAGCGGCGGGTGGGCCGCCTTCTTCGATGCAAACTTCAGGGCATGCTTGAAGCTCCAGAACGTATCCGGGTATTTCGGGTAGACAAACAGTATC